>CALGPD010000127.1 GCA_937960625.1 uncultured Spirochaetia bacterium
TTAACTTTCCATTTTCCAGTTTAATACAGGTTTTCTCGCTGCATTTACCTCGTCTACTTTTTTAACCGGTGTGTTTACCGGGGCATTTTTAACGAGTTCAGGATTATCTTTTGCTTCCTGCAAAATTTTAAGCATCGCGTCTTTAAAATCTTCAATACGTTCTTTGCTTTCGGTTTCTGTGGGTTCAATCATTATTGCGCCTTTAACAATAAGGGGAAAATAAACAGTTGGCGGATGATATCCGTAATCTAATAGGCGTTTCGCAATATTATTTGTTGTAATATGGTTTGGCATGTCTTTATCCGTTAGTATAAATTCATGCATGCAGATTTTGTCAAAAGGAACGTGAAAGTGTTTTTTTAGTAATGCGAACAAGTAATTCGCATTTAGTACCGAATATTCGGCAACTTGCTTTATTCCTTGAGCGCCGAGTGTTTTTATATAAGCAAGGGCACGTACTAATACACCGAAATTACCGTAAAACGCGTTGATTTTACCCACACTTTGAGGAATATCATAATCAAGATAGTATTTACCGTTTTCAATTTTCACATCAGGAACAGGCAGAAATGGGATGAGTTGTTCTGCAACGCATACAGCTCCGGCTCCCGGGCCTCCTCCGCCGTGTGGCGTTGAAAATGATTTATGTAAATTTAAATGCATCACATCAATACCCATATCAGACGCAAGCACTTTACCCATTAAAGCATTCATATTTGCTCCGTCCATGTATACAAGTGCATCGTTTTTATGCATAAGCGAAGTTATTTTTAAAATATCACGTTCAAATATTCCCGCTGTATTTGGATTGGTTAACATAATACCCGCGGTATTATCATCGAGATTTTTTTCAAGGTCTGATGTATCAATTGTACCGTCATCGAGTACTTTAATCTCTTTTGCTTCAAATCCGCATAGGGTTACGCTTGCGGGGTTTGTACCGTGAGCTGATGATGGTATAAGTATTTTGTTTTTATTTATGCCTTTGTTTTGGAAATATCCTTTAATTAACATCAATCCTAATAACTCACCGTGTGCGCCTGCGTTTGCATGAAGGCTGATTCCCGGCAGCCCGGTAATAACGGAAAGGGATTTTTTTAACTCATAGATTACTTCAAGAGCGCCCTGAGAAAAATCTGTATCTGTTAAAGGGTGAATATTAAAGTTTTCTAATGATGCAAGTTTTTCATTAACTCTTGGGTTGTATTTCATTGTACATGAACCTAAAGGATAAAAACCGTCATCTACCCCGTAATTCATTCTGGATAAATTTTGAAAATGCCTCATAACTTCAATTTCTGATATTTGCGGCAGGTTTAGTTTTTTTCTTAATAAATTTTCAGGTATTTCCCCGGTATTATTATTAGATTTGCCGGAAATTGAATACCCTTCCAAACCTTTTTTGCTTTTTTCATTTAAGTTTTTATAATCCATATATTAACCTAACCCGGAGAGTATATTTAATAATGTTTGTATTTCATTATCAGAGTTCATTTCCGTTACACAGAACAATAAATGATTTTGCATGTTTTCAAAATCACGGGATAAATCATAAGCGCCTGTTATTCCATTCTCAGCTAAAGCATTTTTAAGTTTTTCCGCTGATTTGCATTTTATTACGAATTCATTGAAAAAAGGCCCTTGATTTATTAAATCAAAACCGGGTATTTTATTTATTTCATCAGCAGTATAATTAGCTTTTTCATAGTTTATTTGAGCAAGCTTCGTAAGATTTGGGCCAAGCAGTGTTAAATAAACACACGCGGCAATTGCACACAGGTTATGATTGGAACAAATGTTTGATGTTGCTTTTTCTCTGCGGATATGCTGTTCTCTAGTGCTTAAAGTTAATACATATGCCGGATTTCCGTCAGCATCAGTTGTTTTGCCGACTAGGCGCCCGGGCATTTTTCTCATATAGTTTTTATCCGCTGCAAATAATCCCAGATACGGCCCTCCAAAATTTAAGCGGTTTCCGAAACTTTGCGCTTCTCCGGCCACAATATCAGCATCGTATTCGCCCGCAGGTTTAAGTAAAGCAAGAGATAGAGCTTCTACAACCACGGAAATAAAAAGCGCGTCTGAGTTTTTTATTATTGCTGATACTTTTTCATAATCTTCTATTTCACCGAAAAAGTTGGGGTTTTGAATAATTACTGCTGAAGGTTTTATTTCATTAAGTTTTGCTTCAAGCCCGGTTAAATCAGTTTTTAGGTTTTCTAATTCAATAAAACTGATTTCTATATTATTAGCATTTGCGTAAGTGTTTAAGACTTTTATATAATTTGGATTTAGGGCTTTGGAAACCAATACTTTCTTATTTTTTTTTACGTTGCATGCTAAAATCATTGCTTCTGCTGTAGAGCTTGCTCCATCGTACATTGAAGCGTTCGCAACGTCCATACCGGTTAATTCGCAAATCATGCTTTGGTAATCATAAACAGCGCGCAAAGTGCCCTGGCTTATTTCCGGCTGATATGGAGTATACGCGGTTAAAAACTCTCCACGGGATATAATATAATCAACTAACGCGGGTACAAAATGATTATAAGCCCCTGCACCGGTAAACACCGGGCCTGTAATGTTTTTATCCGAAATATTTTTAAATTCATTTGTGAGTTCGAGTTCATCCATTCCGTCAGGTAAATCTAAATTTTTATTTAGAATTAAGTCTTTAGGAATATCTTTAAATAAATCATCTATGGATTTTAATCCGATAACTGAAAGCATTGACTGAATATCTTCTTGATTATGGGGAATAAAATTCAAGTTTTATTCTCCTTCTTCAATATAAACAAGATATTCTTCTGCATCCATCAAATCATCAAGTTCGGTTTCATCATCCATTACTATTCTAATAAGCCAGCCGTCTCCATACGGGTCACCGTTAATTAGTTCCGGTGCATCTATAACGTCTTGATTTATAGAAACGATTTCTCCGCTTAGAGGAGAAAAAATATCTGATACGCTTTTAACAGATTCAACAACTCCAAATATTTCATCTTTTTTAAGAACAGTTCCGGATTCAGGTATTTCAACGTATACAATATCTGTTAATTGCTCTTGAGCGAAATCTGTGATACCGATTACACATTCTCCGCCCTGTACTTTTACCCATTCGTGTTCTTTTGAATAAAATAAATTTTCCGGTATTAAACTCATTTTACGTTTTCTCCTTTAAATGAATACAAAGGCTTTTTCATTACCTTTGCTTTATGAAAAGTTTTTCTAATTTTTACTTCAATTTCACTGCCAATATCACTACAATTTTTATCAATATACGCTAGAGCAATTCCCGCTTTAAAAGTCGGGCTGAATGTTCCGGAAGAAATATATCCGATATTTTCACCGTTTTTATAAACTTCATATCCCTCGCGCGGAATACCCTTGCCTTCAAGTTTTAAAGCAACGAGTTTTCTTTTTATGCCTTTACTTTTTAATTCCAATAATTTATCCTGCCCGATAAAATTATCTACCTTGTCCAAATCAACTGCAAAGTTTAACCCTGCCTCTACAGGGCTAATATCATGGGAAAGTTCATGTCCGTATAGAGGATAACAAGCTTCTAATCGAAGTGAATCTCTCGCGCCTAACCCCGCGGGCATTATATCAAAGTCTTTTCCAAATTCAAAAATGTAATCCCACATTTTTTCAGCAAGTTTTGCTTCAAAAAATAACTCAAAGCCGTCTTCTCCTGTATATCCCGTTCTGGATAATAAAACCGCGTCTCCGTTTATTCTAGTGTTAATAAAACTAAATCTTTTAGGCAGAATTTCAGAAGTCATTTTTTTTATCAATTGCTCTGATTTAGGCCCTTGTATATCTATTTTAGCGGTTTTTTCACTAACGTCTAAAATTTCAACATCGTAATCATTTTTGTGTTTGTTTAGCCAATTAAGGTTTTTTTCAATTGTGCCTGAATTAACACAAAGCATATAATATTTTTCGCTGATATAAAAAACGATTAAATCGTCAATTACTCCACCGTCATTGTTTAATAAAAAACAGTACTTTGCTTTATTCAGGCTTACTTTACGTATATCAGCAGTTAAAACGCGTTGCAGGAAATTTAAGCTGCCGTCACCGGTTATAAAAAACTCGCCCATATGGCTGGTGTCAAAAACAGTAACGTTATTTCTCGTGTTTTCATGCTCTTTGATGATAGATTTATACTGAACAGGCATTGCCCATCCTGAAAAATCAATAATCTTTGCCCCTGCTTTAATATGTGAATTATAAAGTGGTGTTTTTTTCAAATTCAATACCCTATTTTAAAATAACTTTTTGAATTTAACAATAAAGAAACACAATTTCAACTATATTGATTATAAAAAGGAAAGTATGATAATATTTTAAGCAAGGTTAACTAATTTCCGCAACACGAATTCAATATCCATTTTTACTTGTTCTTTGCCGACAACGCCTGTATCGGGTACTTCCTGGCTTACAACAGTCTGTCCGTTTTCTGAATATACACTAAAGGTAGATTCATATTTTTCCCCCATATATACGGTACTTATTTTGCAGGTTTTATTATCTTCATCTACAAACCAGTCAAAAGTAAAAGCACCTGCCGGAGATGTTGCTTCATATTTTTCTTCTGTTATTTTTTTTACAGAATCAATTAATGAAGACCATTCAGGCATTAAATCAACATTTTTTAAAACATTGAAAACAAGGTCAACGTCTTTATCACAATTTATACCATGCTTAATCGTTGCGCTCATATTAATCTCCAGGGCAATAAATTGGTATCATTATAAAATAACTGTTTATTTTTTACCAGTTTTTTAATCAGAAAATTGAAATTTTTGTTTATTCTTATCCTAAACATGAAGAGTATTATGAATATAGTACAAAGTAACATTACCGGCGTATATAAATGAAGCAATCTTTTGTTTCAAAATAACCTGAGACTGCTTCGTCACTGTGGTTTCTCGGAGAGGCTGTAGAGCTTAGCCCAAAAAGTAAAGAAAACCCTTGAGAATAAGCCGACCCGCGACTGCCCGCGTAATAATTCCAGAGGTTCTAAGGTAAATCCCCGGTTAAGTAAAGCAGTCCCGTTATTAAAAATTACCTAAGACTGCTTCACTACTTTTATTCTGAATAAATACAATTTGATATTATAAACATTGATAAAAAAAGTTTACCTGACCTTTCTCCAGGTCATGTTTACACCTGAATTTCCCGCGGCAGGCGGATCAAAAGCTTCTCTTAATATTGGCAGTTCAATTAACTTATCAGATAGAAACGTTAGAGAGCCACCACTTTTTCCTTTCTGATAAAACCAACGTCTTCTCATATATCTCTTTGTTCTATAAAAATAAATAGTAGCATTGCCACCGTATTTTGGCGGTACTACTATTTTTATTTTGTTACCTCTAACTCCGAACCGGCCTCTATAATAAGTTCCACCTTTATCTCTATGAGTATTTGTCATTGTATACCATAAAACCCTGCTGCCGTCCTTTTTAAAAGTTAGATATCCGGGGGGGGGGTATATATACAATCTTTTATAAAAAGGGGAAGTGTCAACGAGTTTCCATAAGCCAACGAGTTTACGCCTGATGTTTTTTGCGTTCATGTCTTCTTCTTGTTGTTCAACTTTACCCTGTTTATCAATTTTAACTACAACGACTTTGGCTTTCTTTTTAGGAACATAAATTTTAATTGACTTACTTACCTGCGCGCTTAATTAATCAACAAGGTCAAATACTCTTGGGTCAGGATAACCCGTTAGCTGTGCCTGAATAATAGTGACAGTGCGTTTTACATAAACAACGCGGAAATTAACAGTGATTTCGCCTTTCACGGTGGAGTATTCGCCTTGAATAAGGTAAGTGTAACCATCATCAGCAAGGTCAGTAATTTTTTTAGGCAGTTTATCAATGAGTTTGATTGAATGTTTTTTTCTTAATGAAGAACGAATGCTTTTCGCTAGGGCTTTTTCAAAGTATTTATATGACTTTGAGCCGGAAAGCTGCTTTAGATTAACTATCGTGATTTTTTTTATATCTTTTTCAGTAAATACGGGATTTATAATAAAATACAAACAAGGAGTAAAATTAAAAATTTTTTCATTATTTTTTTCCCCAAAGAGTTTGTTTGTAATAAATTATACATAAAATATATCACAGTTTAATTTAAAATAAAATATTTTTTTCGTTTTTTCGTTGCTTTTTTTAGTAAAAATATTCGAAATTTAAAATAGGATGAACATATCTAATTTAATTTTTACTCAAAAGCAAAAACAGCCTGAGAAACAGGTGCAGAAAATTTTAGCTGCTCTTGTTTATTTAATTGCAAAGTGTGATGAATATTATGACCCTCTTGAATTAGCTTTTTTTGATTATTTAAATAAGAAAACGAAAATACTTGATAATTTTTCCAAACAGGATGTTCTTGCCTCAATAACCATTGCGGATGATTTGCGGAAAAATAAAGAAATGGATAACCGTTTAAAATATATTTGTGATAAAATCCCGCCTGAATATAAGCACCTTGCTTTTTATTTAAGTTATAAATCCATGCTCGCTGATAAGCGCATAGTTGAAGAAGAAAAGAAAATTCTTACGATTATCAAAAAACACTTAAATATTTGCGATGAACACGAACAAGAGATTATTAATTATATTTATAACGAAAAATAAAATAAAAATATTTTTATTGCCAAATTGTTATATTTATGGTAAATAATAAACGTAAAAATAAAAAAATGCCGGTGAAATTGATATGCATGAAAAAATAGTTTTTTCCGGGTCAGGCGGACAGGGAATACAAATAGGGTCACGTATTTTTTGTCAGGCATGTATGGAACAGGGATTTCAAGTTAGTTTAATACCGAGTTACGGAGCAGAAATGCGCGGGGGAAATACAACATGTGAGATGGTTGTGTCTGATTCTGAAATACCTTCCCCTCTTTTTGATAAAGCAGATATTGTTATGATATTATCTAATCTGGCTTTCAAAAGTTTTAAAGACAAATTTGATAATAATGGAATATACGTTATTGATAATTCTATTGATATAACTTCAATAGCAGATAATAAATTAAATATAAAACAAATCAAAGCTGTAAGTATAGCTGATGAAGTATTAAAGAATATGAAAATAGTTAATATGATTGCTTTAGGCGCTTTTATTAAAGCAACAGGAATATTAGAATTAGATTCTGCAAAAAAAGCAATAAAAATTGTTTTTGAAAATAAAAAATCTGAGCTTATTGATTTAAATATTAAAGCCCTTGTTTCAGGATATGAACAAGGTGTTTTATAAAATTTTATCTTGACAATATTACTCTTTTATTACAAAATGTACAAAGATTTTTATGTATAAAATTTCACAGCAGATTTTTAAAGTTTTTCTTTCTTTTTATTTGTTATATTGTTATGTTAAATATGTAAAGAGTAATATAAGGACTACTTAATGGGAATAAAAGGTAAAGTTGAAATAAATCAGCAGTGGTGCAAAGGTTGTAAGCTTTGCGTTATCACCTGCCCCACAGGTGTTTTGGCAATGTCTGATGACCTTAATAAATACGGAAATTACGCAGTTGTTAAAAATCCGGAAAAGTGTACGGGTTGCGCGCTTTGCGCGGTTATGTGTCCGGAAATTGTTATTGAAGTTTACAAACAAAAGAAAGTTGTTAAATAGGAATAAGCATGGCTAAAAAAGTTTTAATGAAAGGAAATGAAGCAATGTCTGAAGCCGCAATAATCGCAGGGTGCAGGCATTATTTCGGTTATCCTATTACACCGCAAAACGAAGTTGCGGCTTATCTTTCTAAACGCCTAACTGATTTGGGCGGTGTATTTTTACAAGCTGAAAGTGAAGTTTCTGCTGTTAATATGGTTTTTGGAGCATCTGCTGCCGGAGCAAGGGTGATGACATCGAGTTCTTCTCCTGGTATGAGTTTAAAACAAGAAGGTATTTCGTATTTGGCGGCAGGGAGTTTGCCCTGTGTTGTTGCAAACGTTATGAGAGCCGGCCCGGGGCTTGGAAATATTACTCCTTCGCAAGCTGATTACTTTCAATCCACAAAAGGCGGCGGGCATGGTGATTATCACATAATTTGTTTAGCCCCCAATAGTGTTCAGGAGATGGCAGATCTGACGGTTCTTGCTTTTGACCTTGCTGATAAATATTTAATTCCTTCAATGATTTTAACTGACGGTATGGTTGGGCAGATGCTTGAAGAAATAACATTACCTGAATATAAAACTCCTGATGATTTACCCGAAAAGGATTGGGTATTAGGCGGAGCAAAAGGCCGGGAGAGAAACATTGCGAGGACACTCTGGTTATATCCTGAAGACGCGGTTGAAAAAAATAATATATTACTCCAGGAGCGTTATGCTTATTTACAGGAGAATGAAATCAGATTTGAAGAATATCTGTTGGACGATGCTGAATATATTTTTACCGCGTTTGGAATTTCTTCAAGGATCTGCAAGGGAGCTATAACCCGGCTTAGAGAATCCGGTATTAAAGCCGGTTTGTTTAGGCCAATAACCGTATGGCCTTTTCCTTATAAAGCGTTGGAGAAATACAGTTTAAACAAGCAAGTTAAGTTTTTCTTTGATGTAGAATTAAATGCCGGCCAGATGCTTGAGGATGTAAAACTCGCTGTAAATGGAAATAAACCTGTTCACTTTTATGGAAGGTTTGGCGGTTACGTTCCCGGAATTGGTGAAATAATAGATGAATTTAATAAATACGTTTAATTTTAAACGGAGCTTAATATGAATAATGTATCTGAAAAAAATTTGGAAAAGGTTTTTACAAGGCCTAAGTCTATGATTGAAACTGAATTTCATTATTGCCCCGGGTGCTCTCATCAAATAGTACACCGGTTAATTGGTGAAATAATAGATGAACTTGGGATTCAGGATAACATTATAGGTATTGCTCCTGTAGGGTGTGCGGTTTTAGCTTATGATTATTGGGATATTGATATGTCTGAGGCAGCGCACGGACGGGTACCTGCTGTAGCTACCGGGCTTAAAAGAGTTAAACCCGATACACTTGTTTTCGGCTATCAGGGAGACGGAGATTTGGCCGCGATTGGAATGGCTGAAACAATTCACGCTGCAAACCGGGGAGAAAATTTTACTATTATATTTATTAACAACGCGATTTACGGTATGACTGGCGGACAAATGGCTCCCACTACGCTACCCGGCCAGATAACATCAACAACGCCTTATGGACGAGATGTATCAGATGTCGGATATCCTATTAAAGTTTGTGAACTCCTTGCCACTTTAGCTACTCCCGCATACATTGAGAGAACGACAATAACAACGCCTAAAAACGTTTTGAAAACAAAGAAAGCCATAAAAAAAGCGTTTCAATATCAAATTGATAAAAAAGGTTATTCTTTTATTGAAGTGGTTAGCTCTTGCCCTACCCGTTGGGGATTGTCTCCTATTGATTCGTTTAAATGGATTGAAGAGAATATGCTGAAATTTTTTAAACCCGGAGTATTTAAAGATTTCTAATAATTATTTTATAGTAAATACTCAAACCTGCAATAAAAAACTTTCAAGAATTGTTTACTAAAAATGAATATTAATACATTTTGTAGAGAATTTTAATGAAAAAAATTTTAATTGTCGAAGATGAAAAAGCAAATATTCGCTTATTTGAGAGAATATTATCTGATTATAATCTCGTTATATTTGAAGAACTAAATAATTGCCTTGCATATATAAAATCTGGATCTTTTAACGTTGTTGATTTATGTATAATTGATATTAATATAGGAACGGGATTAAAAATTGGAGGTTTAAACGTTGTATATAGCATTATCAGAAAAAAGCCTTCTATGCCCATTCTTATAGTAACGGGTTATTATGAAAATAAAGATATCATACAAAAAATTGAATTAATCCGTGTAACTCTTGTTCCCAAACCCTTTAAGGCCGGAGAATTTCTAGATACCGTAAAATCGCTATTGGCTTTTAAAAGAAAATTTAAGATAAGCGATTTTGAACAGGCTATGCGGGAATTTATAACCGGCGCAAATTATTTAAAGAGTTTAATTTCAAATGATGTTAGTATTCCTGTCGAATATATGAATAAAATTTTGGAAATTGAAGATATTGAAGAGAAAATACTTAATACGGTTAGTGAAATTACAGTAAATAGAAATAAAGGCGTTGTATCTTGTAATGCAAATAACAGTAGGAAAATTGTTGATGAATTAGAAATGTATATTAAAAAATTTATTTCTATTCTCGAGCAGACGCTTTACAATGAATTAAACCTGCCGGCTCATGAAATGCAGCTCGTTGAAGATGTTATAAGTTCGGGGGAAAAATTATTAAATGATGTTAAGTTAGGGATTGAAAAATAATTAGATTTCAATTTTTTTTAAAAGTTTTACTTCTGTTCCTATAATTTTTCCTTTTTCGATAATATTATTAAATTCCACTTCATCAAAAAAGTTTTTAACCTGAATCAGTCCGATACCACCGGACAGTTCTTCGTCTTTTAGATTTTGGAAAATATTGTAGTCCGCATAATTGAATTTAATAAAATCATTTAAGTTATCAATAATATGATTTAAACCGTTTTTAGTTTTAAAGCCTTGCTCAGCCTGAAAAGTTTTTATATCCTTAAATATTTCCAATATTTGTTTTCTGGCATCAGAGAACCGGTTATGCTTTTCAATATCTTCCCATAAACCCTGATCTTTAATTAAAAAGTTTAAAACTAATGATTTTTCTTCGCTATAATTTTCAAATTCCACCCGGACTTTTTTTGAGGCATTATAATTATTTCCATGGATAATAGCATTTCTAATAACCTCACTTAATGAATATTCTATGAAATACATTATTTCTTTTTTTAAACTAAAATTTATTATCTTATCAATAATTTTAGCAATTAAAGGCGGAATATAATTAATATTTGAAGGGATTTCCCATATACTTTGATTTTGCGCGTGTTTTGCTTTTATTTCTTCAAGATTAAAAAACCGGATTATTTTATTTTCTTGAATAAGTTCTATGAATTTATCAACAAGTTCCGGATCATAATATTCGTTTTTATTCGATAAAAGATAGTTAATAACCTTTTGTTTTTTATCTTCAGTTTGATAAGACGTTTTACGTATTACTTTGGAAAAATCATAAACTAGATTAATAATTCTTGCGCCTATTGTAATTTCTTCTCCTTTTAACCCGTTTGGATATCCTGATCCGTTGTGTCTTTCATGATGCTGCATAATTATTGTTTTTATATCATCTATATTGCTTAAATGTTCGAGTATTTTTATTGTTCGTTCAGGATGTTTTTGAATTAATTTTTTTTCTTTTTTATTTAAAGGATAATTTCCATAATACGGTTTTTCAAGCAAACCTACAATACTGATATCGTGAATCATTGCAGCAATTTTTATTCTTTCTATTTCATTTTCAGGCAATCCTATTTTTTCAGCTAACAATGTTGCATATTTAAGTATGTCAATTGAATATTCATATACTTTAGAAGAGCTTACTGATATTAATGAATGAAGGATTTGAACAGTATCATTTAATTGTTTTTTTATGATACTATTTTTTCTTTCATTTTTTAAGGAAATTGCTGCCAAAGTTCCAAAAATTATTAAAAGTTCGATATCTTTGTTTTCTAATGTAATCTGTTTAACATCCTCAAGGTAAATAATACCGATGAAATCATTTTCAAAAATCAATGGAATAGCAATATGGTATGATGAATCTGTTTCTTTAAAAATAACTTTATTGCCAGATTTAACTTGTTTAAAAAAATCCTCAGGAATTTTATTTTTATTATTTTCTTTTTTTATTGAAGAATATTCATCTTTATTTTCATCGTATAAAAAAATTTGTACGTTATCAATTTTTGTTATTTTAATAATTTTATTAACTATTTCTTTTAGTAGTTTTTCAGTATCTAATAATGAAGAAAATAATTGGCTTGTATTAATTATTTCATCTAATTGATTGTTAATTTTAATATTTTCTTTTTTAGTTTTAATATTAATTTTTTGTTCTTGTATTTCTAGGGCAGTTTTTTTAATAGTTTTTTTCATGTCGGTAAAATCAATTGGTTTAACAATAAAATCATATGCCCCGTTGTTCATCGCGGTTCTTATGCTTGACATATCTGAATAAGCAGAAATTATGATTACTTTTGATAATGGTTTTATAAGTTTTATTTTTTTTAATAAGGCTAAGCCGTCCATTCCCGGCATATTTAAATCAGTGAAAATAATATCATAATTCAATTTTTGAATTTTTGATAATGCTTTTTCTCCACTTAAAGCAAAATCAAATTCGAAATTATTGTTTTTAATTTGATATCTAAATTTACGGTTTATTAATAATTGAATGTCTTCTTCATCATCGACTAATAACATTTTTATATTAGTTTTATTCATTTTTTAGCTTTTTATCCAGTATTTTTTCTAATAGATTCGGGAAATCAATGGGCTTTGAAATAAAACCGTCTGCACCGTTTTTCATTGCATCTTTTATATTCTTTTCATCCCCATAAGCGGAAATCATAATAACTTGTTTTTCCGGATATTCCATTTTTACGTGTTTTAAAAGTTCCAGTCCACTCATGCCAGGCATATTTATATCTGATAAAATTAATACAATATTACAATCAAGGTTTTCTTTTTGTTTTTCAAGTATTCCTATCGCTTCTTCACCGGAAAAAGCAAATAGAAAATTTATCTTTTTGGATTTAATTTGTTTTCTAAACCTTCTTAAAAACATTGGTTTTATATCAGGTTCGTCATCTACAACGAGTATATTCATTACAACCTACCTAATTAAATTACTAACCTTTTTCTTTGGCAAGGAGATAACAAATAAAGTATATTCTCCTTTTTTACTTTCAACGGTTATGTTTCCACCGTGAATCTCATGTATAATATCATAACTGATTGATAATCCTAAACC
>CALGPD010000128.1 GCA_937960625.1 uncultured Spirochaetia bacterium
TTTTTTATATTCCGAATAAAATTCCTACTTTAAAATGTAAAGCCCATGCTTTGTGGGTTGGGGATGCTTTTTCTTCATCTACCATACCGCCTAAAATGTATTTGAATTCGATGCCTATCGGCAGTTTAATCGGCCCCAGCCCCATATTATACGCTGCACCTATTAAAATACCCGCAACAGGACTCGTTGCATAATCTTTATAGTCCTTATCATTAATAGTATGACATAAATTAAACGCGATAAAAGCACCGGCATAAATACTGAATTTCATTACGGTCAAGTTCGCTGCGACACTGATGTCAAAATATCTATAATCGTAATCATATTCTGAGCTCAAATTTTTCGCTGTTGCAGCATATCTTATATAGTTACCGTTAATTTTGAATCCTAGAATTGGAATTAAAGAAAATTGAAATTCAACTCCGATTTGATATGACAAAGCCGCGCTTACATCATCTGGTTCATAGGATGAAGGGTCGTATCCGCTGAAATTTGACACACCTATTCCCGCGTTAGCTCCGATTGCCATTCCTGCAAACCCGCTCGTTGAAACAACGAGAACGAGTATAACTGCGATAATTGTTGATTTTTTCATGCTTAATCTCCTTAAATAAAAAGCTATTAAATAAATTCTAACACGTTATTTTGAAAAATCATTTTTTTTAACGGTTTTTTTTATTTTTTTTGGGAAATTGAATGATTTTAGTTTATAACGTGAATAAAGCCGGAAAGTTTTAAGTTTCCGGCTTAGATATATTAAAAGTTGCTTATGATATTCATATTTGTTGCATGCATTTGCTGTTGCATGTTCATCATTGTGCTGAACATCATTCCACTCATTCTCATTCTGGCAAATTGCTTTTGCTGCGCAGTGTATCGGTTTGTTCTATATACTTTTGAGTAAATATTATTAATTCTTACACCGGTCGATCCGTTTAAATCTCTAATAATTTGACTTTTTGGTTTATAAACAACGATTTTATTTGCAGGCCTTCTTGTTCTTGGATTATAATAAATAACACCAAGTTCTCTTCTATAATTGTTATAATTATAATATAAGATAGTACGGGACCTGTCTCTAAATCCAAGGATAAGAAGTGTGACAGGCGCGCCTGAAGCGGTTTTAACCACTTTCACTCCCCATGCAAAGTTTAAACGTCTTCTTTGCCTTGGATCTAATTTCATTCTCATGCTTTTTCTAAGAGTCATATAGTTAATCTCAAGTATTCCCGTTCCGTTTGAGTATAACCTTAGATATCCTAACTGTAATCTTAATTTTTGAAAATCATATCTTGTTGGTTGAATTATTGACATGAATTCCGTTCCGGTTAGTCGGGGATCAATTTTAAGTCCCCCGCCTCTTGGATGGGAACGCAGATTTCGTATATTTTTTTTAAATTTTTTTATGGCCGGATTGCTGGATGATGAGCCTCGCGAAGAATATCTTGAACTACTGCTTCCAGAGGAATATCTACTTCCACTGTTTCCGTATCGGCTTGAATTTCTTCCTGAAGAGTATCTAGATGAGCTGCTGGAATTATTTCTATTGTAGGCATAGCCCGATGAACTGTTTATTACGCGATTCACTCTTGAAACCCAACCCCTGCGCTTGTTTCTATAAAATCTATAAAATGGCCTCCATTTAGTATATCTTTCAAACCGTTTTAATAGATTTGCGGTTCTTTTAACCGAATTGGTTCTCATACAATTTCTCCGCCATGAAATTCTTCTGCGCCTCCATGATCTTTTCATGTAACGCTGTGGAAAGTTTGCTTCTAAAAAAGCGAGGAGTTTAGCTAAACGTCTTGGAGACGATGCTCTTGAAACTCTTGATTTCCATCTGGATTTACTAAAGCTGCTTGCTAAATAGCTTGATTTAATGTAAGTGACAAATTCTCTCATTGCATATTTTAGCCTTCTAAAATTCCTTGAGCTATACGCATTGATATTTCCTGCTCCGGAAAATAAAATAAGGGCAAAAAATAAAATAAACATTTTTTTCATTTTTAAACTACCTCCAATAAATATATTTTTATTTTTACCAAATTATATGTAGCTATTTTTTTTAGTATATTGGTTTATTATTAATTATTTTAACACTATAAAGTATAAATATCAATAAAAAAAATGGATGGAATAAAATCTATGAAAACACTTGAAGCTTTTTGTAAGTTATGGTTTAATTATTATTATCTAAAACAGCATGAAAATTTTGATAATAAAAGTCAGAATTGGCTTAAATTTTATGAAAGGGAGCAACAGTTAATTTGACACTCCCTTTTTTTTTAATAATCTGTCAATTTTCATATAAATTTTTATTCTTTTTAGTATGTTTGGTTTTTAGACTGCATTGTTAAATTTTTTTTTCCAGATGTTCTATAGTTCTATTAATATTCGGGAAATCAGGATTTATTCTTTTTATTTTATTATAAATAAATAAAGCATCTTTAATATCATTATTTTTATATAACAGCACTCCTAACGTATTCAGCAGTTTTAGATTGCTATCGAAATACTTATAGAGCCTATGTAATATGTCCAATGCTTTGTGAATTTCTTTTTGTTTATATAAATCTATTGCCGATTTAATTTGATAATTAAGCGATGCTTTGTCCAAGCCTATTTCAGATACAACGTTTTGAATTAATTCGTTGTTTTTAAAATCCTGTTTATTTTTATTATCAAATACCAATTCTTTTGCGTCAATGGATTTTTCGCCATAATTTTGAAGAATCTGTACTATTAATATAGCTCTGTCGTCATCCTGCGGCCTGTCTCCGCAAAATTTACTTAGTTCATCTAACAACGTTTTCAATATCTCATCGGAAGGTTTATTACCGTTATTTTTTATTATTTCTAATAAACTTTCATAAGTGAAAAAGTCTCCATTCTCGTTTCTTGCTTCTGAAATTCCATCAGTGAAAAATACTATTTTATCATCAATATCGAGTTGAATGCTTTTATTTTCTACATCTAAATCTTCCATAATTCCTATGAACATTCCCGTTGATATTAGTTCTATTACTTCTTGAGTATTGGATTTATAAACTATAACGTTGGTATGTCCGCAATTAGCATAAGAGAATGTCATTGTGTTTATATCAAGCATAGAATAGAACGCGGTTAGATAATAATCGGTTTGGCCGATTAATTCATATAGGTCACAGTTTACTTCCCGGCATGTAACCTCCGGTGTTTTAGTAAAATGGCTGTGATTAATAAAACTCGTTTTTGCCATTGTAGTTATTAACGCGGCAGGTACTCCATGCCCTGAAACATCGGATATCATGAATGAGAATGTATATTTACCAATTTTTCTAACATCGAATAAATCTCCACCAAGGCTTTCCATAGCCAGGTATATTGAATTTATGGATAATTCCTCAATATCAGGTATATTTTTAATTATTGCTTCCTGGATTTTTTTAGCAATATTCAAATCTTTGATTAACTTTGAGTTCATTCTCGTTATTTCTAAATTTGCTAATTCAAGAGATTCTTTTTGTTCATCAATCAATGTATACAATTGTGAATTTTTTATTGCTGTTCCGAAAAATTCACACAAAGATTTAACCATTTTAATATCTGATTCTGTCATTTCAATAATGTTGTCAAACAAGCTGAATAATTGGAAAACTCCAATAGGTTTTTCATCTTTTACAATAGGCATTAGTAATAAAGTTTTAGGCTTGATTAATTTTTCCAATCCTATTTTATCTTTTTCTGCCATAGGCAAATGCATTATTTCTGATAAGTCTTTAAAATACATAGAATTATTAGTTAAAAATGCGTTACCCGTTGCGCCGTCCTGAGTATTAATTTCATAACCTTTTACGGATTTAAAATATTTGTCGTAATTATTAAATGCTTTGCTAACGTCATTATTGTTAAGTTTTGGCATGCCGTCTAAGTAGTGAAGAAAATTATTTTCTTCAATAAATATCGCCGCCACGTCAAAGTTGAAAATTTGAATAACCTCTTTAAGAATAATTTTATACATTGTGCTGATTGAAGTAAGATTATTAATTCTGTTAGCGAGATTCAGAACTTTACTGTTTTTATCTAAAATTCCGTCAATTTCCTTTTTACGTTTTTTTAATTGATAGTATTCGAGCATCATTTTAAAATGATCAAAAAAATATTCTATTAGGTTTTCTATGTCATTAATAACTTCATTTTCAATATTTTCGTTTAGGCTGTACAAACAAATAACACCGATTTTTTCTTGCTCACTGCTGATTGGAATGTATATTTCATGTTTAATATTCCATCTGCCGAATCTGTCCAGTTCACTATTGCCGTTTTTATTATCATCTTTATGAATAATAAGGTTTTCATTGCTCGAAAAACATAACGCAAAATAATCATTTTCATTTTTAATTTTTATTACGTTGTTTTCATGTACTTTTTCCATGTTTTTGTATTTTTCATGATATTTACAACGGTGAATAATTATTTTTTCTTGTTTTTCATCCGTTAAAGTAATTATCAGCCCGTGTATACTCGTGTTTTCAGTAATAATTTTAGTAATTAAGTCTAAGAAATCATCTAAATTGTGTACAAGTGTAAGCCTTTCCAGTGTATCGTTTTCATTGTGAATATTTTGTAAAATTTTGATAATTTTGCCCATAATCTCCCCCTGTTAATAATTCTTTCAAAAACATAGTATCTACCCTATAATGTAGAGTCAAACAAAAAAAATCTTGCAATTTTTGGAAATGTATTATAAAGTATTGAATAATTGCGGAGATAGTTATGGATACCGGATATCTTAAAATTGGCGATATTTCTAAATTAACTAATACTCCGATTAAGACGTTAAGATATTATGATAAAATCGATTTGATTAAACCCGGTTATGTTGATGTAGAAACTAACTTCCGGTATTATTCTCATTCACATATATTAGCTCTAAACATAATTAAAAAACTCAAACTGGAAGGTTTTACGCTAAAAGAAATAAAAGAATTAATTAGTAATACAAACTTTGAAAACTTTATCAAGCTATACAAAACGAAAATAAAAAACATTGACAATGAGATTTCTAATCTGCAAAAAGTTAAATCAAGGCTTAATTCACGCCTTGATTTATTACTAAATACAAGAAATATTAAAGATTCTATAAATAAGAATATTATTATTGAAACCAAGCAGTTTCCAAAACGTGAATATATATCAATACGAAACCGGTGCAGCCTTACTGTGGAAAGCGTTCTTAATCTATGTAATAAAGTAATGTATAAAATAAATGAAAGCAACGTGAATATTGCACTGCCGTATTTTTCAATCTGTCACGGAGATTATTCAACTTTAGATACTAATAATGTTGATTTTGAGTTATGCGCATTTGTTCAAAGTTCTTCAATAAATAATGATAATAATTTAAAAACTTTACCAGAAGGATTGTATGTTTATTCCATATATCAGGGAGGGTATGAAATATCAAAAGTAGTTTATAACAACATTATAAAATGGATTAATGACAACGGATATTTCATAACAGGCCCGGTAATTAGAATGTATATTTACGGTATTGAATTCGCTCGGTCTATTGACCAACTAATAATAGAAATTCAAATACCTGTAAAAAAATAAAAATTAAAAAAAAATGTTGAATCTACACTATAGTGGAGAAATTAAAATTTAAATTAGGAGGTTCCTATGCCAAAACAAAAAATAAACAATGTTGAAATTTACTATGAACTAAAGGGAGAGGGCAATGAATACGTTGCCTTCCTAAATGGTATAGGTATGACTGTAAATACCTGGCAGCCTTTTGCGGAAAGATTTTTTAATGATTATAAATGTCTGTTTCACGATGCCAGAGGACAATTAATGACTGGAAATACAGAAGGTGAATATTCAATGGAACAGCATGTTGAAGATTTTAAACAGCTTCTTGATTTCCTTGAGATTGATAAAATCCACGTTGTCGGTACATCTTATGGAAGTGAAATCAGTATGATATTTGCTTATACATATCCTGAAAGGGTTAAAACCTTGTGCGTTATTGACGGAGTAAGCGAAACTGATGAACTAATGCGCCGTTCGGTAAAAGCCTGGCAGCAGTCTGCCAAAGACGGACTGGAGAGTTATTTTGCCTGTGTTACTCCCTGGGTTTATTCAAATACTTTTTTACAAAATAACAAAGAGTTCTTTGATAATAGAGTGGAGCAGGTGAGGGATGTTTTAAGTAACGATTATTTTACCGGTTTTGTTAAATTATGTGATTCGTTTTTAAAGTTAGATATAACAAAAAAGCTTAAAAAAATTAAATGCCCAACTCTTGTTATAACCGGTGAACTGGATTTAATAAAAACCGTAAAGTTTGGAAAAATTATTGCTGATAATATACCGGGGGCAGAATTTATTATACTTGAGGATACAGGGCATGCAGCTGTAATAGAGCGCCCGGATGAAGTTTTTAGCCTTTTGTCCAAATTTATTAAAGAGAAATAATTGTAACATATTTAACTGATAATAAGCCGGTTTAAAATATAACGTGTTAAACAAATAATTACTTTATGAGAACTTAACATTATTTTTTATTTTTGGTTTTATATTTACTCCCGGAAAGATTTCATCCCATAGACCTGCGGATTGGAATTCTTGCCGGGATTTTTTTTCATATAACGAGGATAGCACACTATAATTATTTACTGTCAGGAGTTTTACTCTGTTTTCAGCAACAATTAATTTGACGCATCTAATTAAAAAAAACAAAAAAACCGTCCCTCAGTGATACGGAACGGCCTTTTACATTCACGCCCGAGAGGATTCGAACCTCTGACCTGCAGATTCGAAGTCTGATGCTCTATCCAGCTGAGCTACGGGCGCTTATAATAATTACAAACATAAAGATATTATAGATTAACGGAGAAATCAATAAATGTTTAAAGAAAAATAAGTTATTATTTTAAATAGATTTTTTAGTTTTAGTTTATCTATAAAAGTTTGCCTTATACTGTTTTAAATACGGGTTTATTGTTTGGAATTAAATGATGTGTTTAAGATTGATCCGGTTTTTATATACTTGGTATCAGTCTGCCTGCTGTTTTCTTTGATTTTGTAGGCGGAAAAGTTTGCTTAAAAAAACTTGACTTAAAACGTAGTTAATACTTATTGACTTTTACCAGAAATTATTTAGTAAAGCTTTGAAAAATATTATTATTTATAATAAAGAAATTCTATCGAAAAAAATGTTGCTATAAATATTATTTATATATAGTATTGTTTATATGTCTTTAATTAAGTATTTTAAATTAATCTTATTTTTATTATTAATATTTACTTCTACATTGTTATATTCCGCGGAACAGGGAAAATCAAGTTCCGGTGTTGAAACACAGCTGTTAAGAAAAAAGCTTAGTGAAACCATTCATTATCCCATGCTGGTTGGCGGATTAAACGCGGGAGTTGGTTTTTCACGCCCAATGCGGAATACTATTGATCTTTCTGAAATTTCAACAACATTAAGCCTGCAAATTTCAGGCAAGTTTTTTCTTTTTCTTAATAAAAATCTAGGTTTGGGTTTTGACTTCGGAGGCCATAATTTTAGAATAAGCGAAGAAAAAGACGCGGATTTTTTCCGGTTGAATATTATATATGTTTATTTGTCATTGACTCCATTTATAAGGTATAAAAGGTTTATTTTTTACGCGGGTTTCTTTTTCGGCACAATTGCTTTTGCCGATGTTGAAAGCCTGGCCGGTGTGGATAACAACGTAAAAACATTTAAAACTCCGGATTATGGGTTAAGCCTTGGAGCGGGTTATCAAATCGGAGATTATAAAAGTTTTTCATTATTAATATTTTTTGAATTAAAAAGCCAATTGAACACGTTGAAAAAAGACGGTTCCGGGGGGCAAATATTCGCTGTATTTGCCAACGTAAGTTTATTGTTTAATCTGGCAAAATAAATAAAAAGGGAAATTAAGTGAAAAGTATTATTACCGCGATTTTAATTTTAACAGCCGCTTCATCCTGGAGCTATGAACAAACAAACGAAAATTTAAACAGCGCTTTAAAAACCGCTGCCGTAATAATTCAGGACGGCACTTTACCCATTGGAACACAGGATAGTAAAAAACAAACCGAAATTAAAGACAATATTCTTTTAGGTTTTAACTTCGGCATTGGCATATCAAACGGCTTAACTATG
The DNA here is from genome assembly GCA_937960625.1 of uncultured Spirochaetia bacterium. Taxonomy (GTDB): domain Bacteria; phylum Spirochaetota; class CALGPD01; order CALGPD01; family CALGPD01; genus CALGPD01. The sequence continues at coordinate 8,162 of CALGPD010000128.1, forward strand.
GTATTAACTGATTCCGCGAATAAACCCAAATTCAGTTTTCACGGCGGTTTTGACAGTATATTTTACTTCACCCGTAATTTGGGTTTAATGTTTGATATAAACTTATATTATTTTCATCTTAAAGAAGAAAGTGATGGCGGAAATTTTGTAGAATATTCCCTGTTTTATCTTGGGTTTATTTTGGCTCCCGTACTGCGTTTAGGCGGGTTCAATTTTTACGCGGGCATTTCTTACGGTATTATTTTAAGCGGAAAATATGAAAGCCATTCTGAAACAGATGATACAACGGATATGTATACACAACCTGATATCTGCTATGTATTCGGGGCAGGGTATATGTTTTCTTTTTCAAACAAAATTTCCATGTTTGTTAATATTCAGATTAGAGGCCAGTTAAATAACTTCGTCGCGTTTAACGACCCGGTAAAAACCGGTAATAAAGCTTTTGCTTTTTATTTGAATTTAGGTTTATTGTTTGGAGTTAAATAATATGAATAGAAACACGTTTTCCATAATCAAAAAAACAGTATTACTCGTTTTGCTTTTACTTTTTATTATTCTCTCCGGGTGCAAGCTTTATATGGAAAACAAAGGCTCTTCTTGGGACATCGTGTTTACCTGTAGGCGTTCTTCGCATACACTTATTGACCCTTTTGATGGTGGAAAAAATTATGAGTTATACGTTATGAAAAAAGACGGAAGCAATATAACGCGTTTAACTTATTCCGAAAAACAGAGTATTGGAATTCATGTAAATTGTTTTTTTCCTTCTTGTTCAGCTGACAAACGTATGATTTTGCTCAGCAGGATGGCGCAAAGCAATGGAGGTGGAGGGAAACGAGATACAATAATAAACTCTGATGGAACCAATGAATATTTTTTTCAGAATAAAAACAATTATACCGGAACATGGCGCAGAAATTCTTTTGGTATAATCTCCTCGAGATATGAGGGGGCTCATTTTAGGCTATATAGATTTGATTATGGTTTTACAAATGAAGAAAGAATTCGTACAAGTTCAGATTCTCATCTATATCCAACATGTCATCCAAATGGAGTGATTATAGTATTTATACGTATTACAAATAGAGAATTGTATCAGATGAATATTGACGGTAGCGGATTTGGAGCTGTTGCGGGCGTACAGGGATCAAATTGTGGTTCTCCAAGTTTTTCACCGGATGGAGAATATTTACTTTATTCTTATGGTAGTCATA
>CALGPD010000129.1 GCA_937960625.1 uncultured Spirochaetia bacterium
AGGAACCTTGATGGGTGGAGTGTTTAAGAGAGAGTATTATAATGGATATTACTGAAATGAAAGAGATGCATCAAAAAATCGAAGAGCAAAAACAATTATATGAAATCATGCTCTCAGCAACCCCAGAAATGATTTTATTAAAAGACCTTGACTTTAAATATGTACATGTGAATAAAGCAGTAGAAGATTTTTTAGGCATTACTGCGGATCAGATTATTGGGAAAACAAATTTTGATCTATTTAGCAAAGAACATGCACAGAAGCTTTTAATAGAAGATGAATGTGTTATTAAATCCGGGGAAACCATCACGTACGAAGAGAACATGTCAAGTATTCCAAATAAATCAGGGAAAAAATGCAATAATAAACAACCGCTGACTTATATGAAATCAAAAACACCGGTGCGGAATGCCAAAGGTGAAATTACCGGGATTTTGATTTCTTCCGTTGATATAACAAAGGTTAAACAATATGAACAAGCTCTTGAAAAAGCAAAGCAGGGTTTGGAAATAGAAGTTGAAAAACGCACTGCTGAGTTAAAGGCCGCGAATAAACAATTAAAAGAAAGCAGACATGTATTAAACTCTATAATAGAAAATGCTCCAATGGTTATCTGGTTAAAGGGTATGGATTATAAATACGTTTTAATGAATAGTTATATTCACAGATTTTATAAATTTGACAAAGATTTTTGTATAGGAAAAACAGATTTTGATATTCATCCAAAAGAATACGCGGAGAATTTTAGAAAAGAAGACCTTGAAATGATTAAAACGCATAAGATTATAAAAAAAGAAATTGTATTTAATATTGATGGCAAAGACAGTTATTCATATGTTATTAAATTTCCATTGGTTGATGATAAGGGTGAAGTATACGGTATCTGCGGAATTGTTTCAGATATCACTGACCGTATTACTGCAGAAATAGAAACCAGAGATGCAAAAAACCGGGCTGAGAAAATAAATAAACTTAAAGATGAATTTCTTGCTTATATTTCCCATGAATTAAGAACGCCATTAAGTTTGATAAACCTTAACACTAATCTTTTAATGAAAAATAAAATACTTATGGAAAAAGAGATTGATAAACTTAATGAAATAGAAAAAGCAGTGGGGATGGCTGTGAACATTATTGATGATATTCTTGATATATCGAGAATTGAAGCAGGTGAGTTGAAAATAAATATTAGTAGATTTGACTTAAAAGAATTATTAATACAGACTGTTGAAGAAATAGCAAAGAGTTTTGAAGGCAAGAAAATAAAAATTGAAACGGATTTAAATGCCGGTTTTATTAATTCTGATATGAAAAGAATTACTCAAATAGTTAATAATCTCCTTTCAAATGCGTTTAAATATACGGCAAAAGGCTTTATTAAAGTCAAATCTCGGATAAATGAAAACGCGGTTTCTATTTCCGTTTCAGATTCAGGAAGAGGAATAAAAAAGGAAAATATTAAGAAAGTTTTCGAGCCTTTTTTTAGGGAAAAAGAAAGTAAATATTCGAAAAGCAGTTTGGGGCTTGGATTGTCAATTTGTAATAAAATTACAAAGGCATTAAAAGGAACTTTGAGCGTGAAAAGTGAATTGAATAAAGGAAGTACTTTTACCCTGGAAATACCAGCTGCTCATGATGATAAGGGAAAAGAAGACGATTTGTTTTATTAATTAGGATAGATTATGAAGTATAATATATTAATAGTCGATGATGATTATAGTTTTGCTAACAGAGTATCAGAGGCTCTTGAGGCAGGTAACAGAGTTTTTTTCGTTGCCCCAAGCGCGGCAGCCGCAAAAGAGATACTGAATGAGAATAACATTCATCTTGTTTTGCTCGATGAAAGGCTCCCTGATAAAAACGGGACCCAGGTTTTAAAATATATTAATGAAAACTTCGGAAAGATTTCTACTATTTTTTTAACCGCAACGAACGAAATACCCGTTGTTATTAAAGCAATTCAACTCGGTGCTTATCACTATATTGTAAAACCTTTTAAAATTCAGGAACTTGAAAATACTGTAAAAAATGCTCTGGAAAAGGTTGAGCTGGAATATAAGATTAAAGACCTTGAAAGTATAAAATTTTCATTTGATAAACCGATTTTCGTTGGCAAATCAGAAAAAATACAGAATATTATAAGGCAAATTCAGGATTTAAAGGGATACAGCTTTACTTCACTTCTTATTACCGGAGAAACAGGAACTGGAAAAGGGTCTTTGGCAAAATATATTCATTATCAATATGATAGTACCAATTCTTCCTTTATTCATATTTCATGCGCGGATATAGCTCCAAATTTACTTGAAACGGAGTTGTTCGGTTATGAAAAAGGCGCATTTACTGATGCAAAAACTTCCAAGAAAGGTTTGTTTGAAGTTGCAGATGAAGGCACATTATTTCTCGACGAAATTGATTCATTTCCTTCAAGCCTTCAGAATAAGTTATTGTATTTTTTAGACAGCAAAAAGATTCGAAGGGTAGGTGGAACTAAGGAAATATCTGTTAATACGCGTTTAATCGTTGCTACTAACGCATCAATTGTTGATTTGGTTAATGAAGGAAAATTTAGAAAAGATTTATTTTACCGGTTAAACGTATTTCAAATAGAGATGCCGCCTTTGCGCGAACGTCTGGATGAAATTTTATTATTTGCTAATTACTTCAGGGAACTGTTCAATTTTTCTTTTAACAAAGAGGTTGAAGGTTTTTCAGAAAATGCAACGGATAAATTAATATCTTATGACTGGCCTGGAAATATTAGAGAATTAAAGAACGCTATTGAACGGTCAATTTTATTTTGCAAATCCAAACAACTCGATGATATAGTATTATCAAACTCAGATGAGAATATAGAAATTTCATCGGAATTTATTTTCCCTGACAGCAAGGAGAGTTTAATCTCTTTACATAAACTTGAAGTAAAGTATATTAAGCACGCATTGAAACTTTTAGATGAAAACAGAACACATACCGCGAAAAAACTCGGTATAAGTATACCAACGCTTTTATCAAAAATAAAAAAGTGATATTGTTAGGTAACAATGTAATTTTTAAAAACGCGTTTTACCTGAATAATTTTTTAAAGAACTCTGTTGAACTTCCCGGCATTTTTAATTGAGAAAGAACTTTTAAAGCAATGTTTTGCGCCACTATTGTTACAAATCTTCTTCTTTGCTCAGCATTTAAATTCTTTTCTAAAACATCAACGTGTTTATTGTGTAGGTTTGTATATCTTTCTGTGAATTTTCCAATAATTATACTTTCTTTTTGCGTTAAAATAATACTGTTCAATCTTTTACCGATAGCCTCAAGTTCCTGTTGCCTGTCATTAACGTATTTTTCCGCGATGTTTAATCCGGGGTCAGGATTTTTAATATGCTTTAATACAACGTCATAAACTTTTTGCATAGTGTCATATACATAATCAAAATCTTTTTGGACATTGATTTTACCTGAACTTTCATTACTACATTGAATGGTAATTAATGCAAACAAAACTAAAAAAAACGAAATAAGTATCTTTTTCATAAACAACACCCTTGTAAAACATTGTCTCTATTAT
>CALGPD010000130.1 GCA_937960625.1 uncultured Spirochaetia bacterium
TGTAAATATCAAAGGTATACTATACTGTATCAGTGCGGCAAATGCCCGTTATTTATGGCACTTTGAAACAGGGAATTTATTCAGCACTGAAAGTATCAAAGAGTATAACGGAAAAATATATATTGCAAGAAACGACAGCTTTCTTTTCTGTATACAGGCAAAAAACGGTAAAATTTTATGGAAAAAATTCCTAAATGATGCTTTTTATCACGTTCCGGTTATTATTGCAGGCAAACTTCTTGTTTTCGGGCATTTAAGAACAACGTTTTTAATAAATCCGCAAAATGGTAATATCTTAAAAAGAATCCGGACTTTAGGTAGGGGCAAAACACCAATACTTATTACGAAAAACAGTTTCATGCTTACAGGTTTTAGGTCTGTTTCATTGTACAACATAATTAATAACAGTTTCGTAAAAAAATGGACAACTCATTTTAAGGATAATTTTAATACAACACCAATTTTCAATGATAAATTCGTTGTCTTTGGTTCATCAGACAATCATATATATGCGCTTGATATAAATACAGGTAAAGTGAAATGGAAATATGAAACAATTGCAGAAGTAAATTCAACAGCATATATTAAAGGAAAATATGTTTATGCAGGAAGTAATGACGGCAATTTATACTGCTTTAATATAAATAACGGAAAACTTATTTTCAAATATCCATCAGGCAAATCAATAATCGGAAGAATTACAGGAACAAGCCTAAGTATATTTTTTGCGTCACGTAACGGAAACTTTTACGCTATTGACAGCAGAAAAGGATTTTTAAAATGGAAATATTTTTACGGTTCTAAGAAAGTTCATCCGCCCGTTATAAAAAATAATACGCTTTTCTTAAACTCCGCGGAAAACGGGACACATGCGCTATCTCTGATATCCGGTAAATTAAAATGGCGTTTTATTCCCGGGCATACCCTATCTCCCACTATTTCGGAAGATAATTTTTTATATTATACAAATACAATTGGGAAAAAAATATATAAATACAGCATAAAGAGTAAAAAACATATTTGGCTGAATTCCCTGCCTGAAAGAATAAATGCAAAGCCTTTAGTATACAAAAATAAGGTTTTGTTCTTCGGCAAGTATAAAACATACATAGTAGATAAAAATTCCGGATTTGTTAATGATTCTTTTTCTATGCCTACAACGTGTAAAGCACCTATAATCATAAAAAATACAATAATATCAAGCAATAATAATTATATTTATATGTATAGTTTAAGAACTTTAACCAGAATTTGGCGTATTTCCATTAAAGGCGCAAATCGTTCAGGTTTTAGTTATGATGGAAAATATATATATTTCGGAACAACTGCGGGATTAATTTACTGCATTAATTCTATAAAGGGAACCGTGTCGTATACTTACAAAACCCCAAAAAGCATTTCACATATCCCGGTATTTGATGAAAATAGATTATTTTTCGGTTGTCATGACCATTACTTTTACTGCATAGACAAAACCACCGGAAAAACAATCTGGAAACATAAAACATTTGGTGAAATATTAGCAGCACCGGCAATCTACAAAAACAGGGTTTATTTTGTTTCACGCAACCATCTTTTATTCTGCATGAATAAAGCTGATGGAAAAATGATATGGAATTCATCATTTGAAACCCGCTTGAACAGCCCTCCTGTTATTTTTGGAAGATACATACTGATTTCAGGAAGCAACGGGCATATTAGATTTATATATGATAAAAATGGAAATGAACGAAGTCATTTTTTCTATGGAAATTCTCTAAACGGTTGTATTTATATACATAGACAAAGAATAATCTTTACATCCAAATCAGGAATAATATATATTTTAGAGGATAAAAATAAATGAAAAAAATTCTAATAATCTTTTTAATAATACTATCAATATTCCTTCTTAATAACTGTAAATCCAAACGAAAAAATAATCATAAAGATAAAAACTTAAGTAATAGGAAACGCGTTGTATATAAATGGCATAAAACGCTTAATTCATCGTGTTTTTTAAAACAAGGCGGTTTAAACTGCTGGCATGCAAGCATTATCAAAATAAATAAAAATTTATTCTCGGTTCGAATAAAACCAAACCCGTTTAAAAGATACCCGATTTTAAAATTTACGCTAAGAAACATATCATCAGGAGTTAAAAAAGCCCCTGAAAATGACGTTAGTTATAACAACGGAAAAGGCGCTTTATATACAAATTATGACTCAACAGGTTTAAATATTGTTAAAATACAAAATCACAATAGAATCATATCCGGGGATTTTAATTTTAAACTTAGAAATTCTTCCGGAAAATGGATTTATTTTACTCAAGGTTATTTTAAAACAAAATTAAACTATTAAGATAGAAACTCGTCTTTTAATTGCTGCTTCATATCATTAGAAAAATTTCCAATCCTGTCTAACATTGTTAATATTTCGCTTCTATCAAGGCCTTCAAGTTCTCTTTGAACGAGTAACCAAACCCATTCCTGATCAAGGGCAAACTTTACACCTATTGAAGTATTATTAATTTCCAATAAACGTCGAAAGAAATTTTCTAAATTCACATCAATTACTTTCATAACAGGAGAAGCAATCTCAATATAATCCGTAGTTCCAGAACCTTCCTGAGAAATTGAAAACATAACAACGTCAACTTTAGCATCATCTTTTTGCAAAGACCAAACCTTTTTTTCATCGTTGTAACACGTTGAAGGGTCAACCCCTAATGATGAAATGATTTCGTTAATCATAGGTACATAAGCGTCAATCTTAGCCGGACGGCCTTCTTTCATAAATGGCATAATATCCTCCGATTTATTTATTCCTCTTGATTTTTAACCCGTTGCAACGCATAAGTTATTGCATATCCGGGTGTAGGGTCACTTAATAATAAAAAAGTATTGTTTTCTTTTAAACTATACGGCCAAATTACAGTCTGTTTTTTTTCAAGCCATATAATTTTTATATCTTTTTTATATACCTCATACTTAAACTCTTTATCTTTTCTTGCATATTGGTTACCGGATTTAAAATCCACGTTGTAATAATAAAAAACTCCGGTTCCGTCTTTTTTAAAAACAAAAAACAGTTTTTGCATCCCCGTTTTAAGTTTGGCCTTTTCAGCTTTAGAAATATAAACCTGCCATTTTCCTATTATTAATTTAGGATCAACTTTAACTTGCTTTTTTTTGCAGGAAAAAACAATCAATAAACTAAATATCAAAATTTTTATAATTATTACTTTCTTCATAAATAAAATATATAACAGGGGTAAATAAATATTGCAAGCATAATAAAAAAATACGCCTAATTTAATTTTTATTTCATAGCAATAATAAAAAAATCTGGCAGGCGGCTGATATTCTAAAAGGCAAAAATCGATTTGCAGTAAAACAATAAGTTTTACTTAACTAATATTAAGATAAACCGATAATTCTAGGAGCTACTTATTTTTCTTCAGGAGGGGAAAATGTCAATCATAAACAAAGCACAAATGAATTGTAAATGCGGAAACAAAATAAGCGTTAATGCACATACAATGTTAAATATAACTACGCATCCCATGTATTGGCCTAATAT
>CALGPD010000131.1 GCA_937960625.1 uncultured Spirochaetia bacterium
CGTGGGGTAAGCCTACAAAGGGTTATAAAACGAGAAAGAAGAATAAACGCAGTAATAAATTTATTGTAACTAGAAGAAAAACAAAAAGAAGATAAGAGGATATAAACCGTGGCAAGAAGTTTAAAAAAAGGACCATTTATAAGCGAGAAACTTTTAAAGAAAGTTAAAAAAGCTAAAGACGAAGGCAGCCGTAAACCAATCAAAACGTATTCACGGGCTAGTACTATAATCCCTGATATGATTGGTATGACAATACAGGTTCATAATGGCAAGAATTTTATTCCGGTTTATGTAAGTGAAAACCTCGTTGGCCATAAATTAGGTGAGTTTGCACCTACAAGAACGTTTAGAAGCCATTCGGGTTCTAAAAAATAAATAAGGTTACTTAAATGAAAGCAAAGAAAGTTAAAACAAAAGAATTACAGGCACAAGCACGGGCAGAAAGCCGGTTTAATATAATTTCACATATAAAGATGAATGCTGTTGTACGAGAAATTAGAGGGCTTGAATATCAAACAGCACTTGCATTTTTAAATCAAATGCCTAATAAAAGCGCAAAGATAATTGCCAAAACAGTTAAAAGCGCGTATCACAATTTATTGCAGGTTGATGAAAACGCGGCAGAAGAAGAATGTTTTGTTAGAGCTATAAATGTAGGAACAGGGCCTAATATAAAAAGAATGAAACCGAGAGCTAGAGGCCGGGCAGATATTTATAAAAAACGCACAAGCCACTTAGAAGTAATTGTGGCCAGGAGGGCTTAATGGGTCAGAAAGTAAATCCTATTGGATTACGTTTAGGAATAGTAAAAGATTGGAAATCTACATGGTATATGCGTAAGCAAGATTTCGTTAGCGCGTTACATGAAGATTTAGCTATTAGAAAACACATTGATAATAAATTAAAAAACGGTGAAGTTGGTCATGTTCAGATAGTTAGATATCCTGAAAGAATTACTGTTTTTATACATACAGCTAAACCCGGTATCGTTATCGGTGCTAAGGGAAAAGACGTTGAAAGGCTTAAAACTGAACTTCAAAAAATTACGTCTAAAAAGCTTTTATTAAATATTGTTGAAATAAAGCAGCCTGAAACAAATGCTCAATTAATTGCAAATAACATTGCTAGGCAGTTAAGGTCAAGGGTTTCATATAAAAAAGTTATGAAACAGGCCATAAGTAACGCAATGAGAGCAGGAGCTAAAGGTGTAAAAATTAAAGTTGCCGGCCGTTTGGCTGGAGCTGAAATGGCTCGTTCTGACTGGTATTCTGAAGGCCGTATTCCTTTACATACTCTAAGAGCAGACATTGATTATGCTCAGGGAACATCATTTACCACTTTCGGTAATATCGGTGTTAAAGTATGGGTGTTTAAAGGCCTTGTACTTGAGAAACGCGGAGTAAATCAGGAAGATAAACCATTGGATAAAGTTAATCGCGGATTTAAGAAAAAAAGAAATAAGGGTTAGTTAAATGTTAAGTCCAAAGAAATTTAAGTATAGAAAACAACAAAGAGGAAAAGACAGAGGTATTGCCTGGAAAGGGAATAAAGTTTCTTTCGGTAAAGTGGGATTATTTGCGCTGGAACCGGGTAAACTTTCCAATAGGGTAATTGAAGCTGCCCGTGTTGCAATTAACCGTAAAATGAAAAGAGGCGGTAAGGTTTGGATTAGAATCTTCCCTGATTTTCCTTATACAAAAAAGCCAGCTGAGGTACGTATGGGTAAAGGTAAAGGTAACCCTGAAGCATGGGTTGCAAAAGTTAAACCCGGAACAATGCTTTTTGAAGTACAGCACGCTGATATGGAAACAGCTGAAAAAGCGCTTAAAGCTGCGATGCAGAAATTTCCTATTAAAACTAAGTTAGCGTACAGACGCGATGTATAGGATTTAGAT
>CALGPD010000132.1 GCA_937960625.1 uncultured Spirochaetia bacterium
GGGGATATGCTGCATAGTTTTAATAATATATTAACACAGTTATCAAGATGTTCCTGAATGCTTTTTAACTCAGGATTATAATCAATAAATTTAAAAACATCCTGAAACTTACCCGTTCTATCTCTAGGGGCCGCCGTTACTCCAATATCCTCAACTTTAATTTTAATCTGTTCGCCGTTATTCCTGATATGGTCGATTGGGCGGTTTAAACTGGGAAATACGCTCCCTCTGGCTTTAGCGCGCTTGATCCAATCCTCTGTCGCAACTAATATAGGATAAGTATATCTTCTGACTGCGCTTGATATTCTAGACAACGTGTTATTTATTTCATGGATAATTTCAAGTTTATCATCAAAGTCACTAACACCGTAAAATCCGGTTTCAAGAGCATTGGGAATATATACAACGGGTATATCCCTGAATTTTAGTTTAATCTCTTTTGGTTTATCCAATAATGTAAAATTAATTCCGTCTCTTGTGTTTCTGATTAAATAGATACTTTTAATGTATTTTCCCGGTTCGTAGTGTTCCTCTATATAATACTCTTCATAGGTTATGCCTTTATAAGAAACAACAGGTTGAGCTTCTATTGATTTAATAGTACATGAAACCATTTTTCCGTTTTGAATTTCACAAAATACGTTCTCGGGATTAACAGCTTCAATAATAACCTGATTATTAATTTCTTTGCCCTGAAAGCTTTTTTCAGAATTATATTTATTCATTAATCCCCATTTAATACGGAAAAAACATCCTCCTAAAGCACTGGAATTTATACTTTGCTTATAACATAGGGAATTGAAATCATTAACGAATAAAATGCTGTTAAGATTTTTTTGCGCTGGACTATTATTAACGTTAATGCTTACTGGTTTTAAAAACATTAAATCCGCCTGTTTTTTAGCAATTAATGATACTGTATTTACTGAGATGTACGGAGAATTTATCACCGCACGCGTAGAAACCAATCCGGTAAAAACGTCTTTATGTTTGCCTTTAAGCAGGGCGTTAAAATCCCTGTATTTTAATATTCTTGCCTCACTTTCATTGTCGTTTTGCGTTTTGATTATTTGAAGTAAATCAGTCATTATATTTCTCCTTTTTTATTATAAAAATTCAACGACATCAGAAGTCTCATACGTTTTGTATTTTCTCGCTTCATATGCTAAAGCTAATGCTATAACAGTGTCATCATGCATACCTGCATTTGCGTTCATTCTGCCTTTTTTATCATAGGAATAAGCTAGCAATTCGTTTTTAGTTCTCTCACAAGAAAGTAAAATATTATTATTTCTTAAACCTTCTTCTAATTCAGAAATTATAACCGGTTTGGTTGAGGAGTTTGTATTAAACGGTGTAATTAACTCATAGGGTAGGTGTTCATGCAGCTTTTCAATAACCGCATATCCGGTATTGTTTTCTTCTATTAAGATGACTTTCACGTTGTATTGAACAGCGAGCTTTGAAATTTTTAACGAAAATACACTAATTGGTTCTCTCGCGAAATAAGTTTTAACCTGATAAAATTTGCCTTTCTCGTATTTTAATATACATGATGCAGAAAAATCGCCTTCCAAAGACCCGCTTGCAGTGTCAACTCCCATAAAATAAATACTTCCTGTTTCAGGCGTCCGGCTGTGTGTTTTCAAACTGATAAAATCTGAATCAAAAACCGGATCGCCTGAATATGAAAAACGCAATTCGAATTGCCTTTCAAACCGTTTTATTCCCATGGATTTGATTTGTTGGTTTTTCCATATATCATCTCTCATTGGATGTTCTTTCCAATCAAAAGCAAGTTTTTCAAATCCATTTTCTTTGGTCCATATTTCATGGAATAAATTCCCTGCATGTTCCGGAGTTGATATTCCTATTATTTTTCCGTTAGAGTTATTGGAAATAGTAGGATATATTGATTGAAATACTTCTTCGTCATGCGGGTGTCTTGCCCATTCATCGAGGATAATAACGTTAACGCTGCTGAACCCTGCTCCCTGGTTTGCGCCAGAAGGAAGGGCAATTATTCGGGAAAAAGTATTTTCGCTGCCAAATTCGCAAACACGGTTTATAATTTTACCTTTTATTCTCATATCTTCAGGTAAAGATTTCTCAAGGAATTTCACCTTTTTTAAAAAATCTTTTCCCATTTCTACTTTATAAGAAAGATATAGAACAGTTGAATAGTCATTATTCAGAATTACATATAAAGAGTAAGCAGCGCAGGTCCATGTTAACCCTAATTGCCTTGCTTTTAAAACTACGGTATATTTATTCTCAATTACTGTTTTTATAAAATTTTCCTGACATTTCCACAGTTTAAAATCACATGGTATTCCATTTCCGTTTATTATTTTGAGTTGTTTAATAAAATCCATTACATGTTTAGTTTTGTCCATTTTATAAAAATAGGACGTTAAAACAGTAAGTAATGCTCTTTTTATTGAATTCAGGAAAGCAATTTATTATTTGTCCGTTTAGGATAATATTTTAACTATTTCAGTATTATTTCCATTTTTAGCGAGTTCAAGCGCGGTTTTTCCTTTTTTATTTTTAAGCGTGGTATCTACATTGTTTTCAAGAAGGTATTTTGTTATTTTCTCATGTCTTTTACCGCGGGTTTTAAAATCAACTTTTATGATTAATTTTCCTTTTGTTGCGGCAAACATAAGCGGTGTTAATCCATCGTTGTCAGAAATGTTTACATCTGCTCCATATTCAACGAGTAACTTAGTAATAACGTAATAACCGTTTGCAACGGCTTTCATAAGCGCAGTATTCCCTGTTGAATCTTTTAAATCAATTTCAGCATTGTATTCAAGTAGAAGAACAACCGCATCGGCATGGCCTTTATATGCCGCCCACATTAAGGCTGTCCATCCGTTTTTGTTTTGATAATTAATATCGGCTCCGGATTTGATAAGAATTTTAATAGTATCAATATGGCCTTCAACCGCAGCTTCCATTAAAGGAGTCCAGCCGTCATTATCTGCGGCATTTACATCAAGCCCGTTTTTGATCAATAATTTAACCATATCAGCAGAACCGCCCACAGAAGCAAACATTAAAGCAGAAGCGCCTGAAGAATTTTTTGCGTTTATATCTACGCCGGCTTTAATTAAAGTTTTAACTATGGAAGCATAACCATGATACGTTGCCCACATTAACGCGGTGTTGCCTTCTTCATATTTTTTTATGAACTTTTCAAAATCCGTATAGGCTGCATTAAAGGAAAGATTGTCCGCGGCATCGTTATCTTTTATGATTTTATTTTTGATATTAATATCAGCGCCTGATTTGATTAAATGTTTAACAATTTTATGATGGCCTTTTTTACACGCTATTATTAACGCGGTATTGCCTTTATTATCTTTAGCATCAATATCAGCACCGGCCTTGATTAGATTTTTTAATTCTTCAAGTTCATCTTTTTTAGATGCCCAAATTAAAGGTGTTTTTCCTTTTTTATCAGTGGACTCAATATCAACACCTTTTTTTAATAATTTATGAATCTTGTTAAGGTTGCCCTTTTTTGTGGCTTTAATCAATTGTTTTGCTAATTTATTATGCTTATCCATTAATAAATCCGATTTTATGATTTCATAATAAATATATATAAAAAATATGTATAAAATAAGAAATTAAAGATAAGTAAAAAAAATAATTACAAACATTAAAATAAGGCTATTTAAATGCTAATTTTCTAAATTAATTTTCAACAAACTGTTTTCAAAAATAAAATTTTTAAAAGTGTCAAAAGAATCAGGATAGCCTATTATATGGCCGAAACTGCTGAAAACTTTTTTGTAATAACTGTTCAGAGCATCGTATAAAGACACGTTACCCCTAAGCATTTTATTGATATAATCGTTCATTGATTTTTGATTCTCATAATCCAAAAACAAATCTGTCCATGTTTTAATTTGTTTAACTACTAAATTAATCATTGTAACTCCTGCTATGAATTTATGATTACATCTTAAATATATACTTTATTTACAGTAATTCAAAATATTTTAAATTTGAAGTGTAATAACCACATAAGATTCTTCTTTTTTTTCATCAGTATCCGAATTAACAACAAATTTTATCTTTTCTTTAGCGCATTCAACTTTTAGAGAATTAAAATGTCGGGTGAAAATAGAAATTTCCTCTTCATCACTATTAAATCCCTGATTATCATCTATTTCAATTGTTTCACCGTCAATAGTCTCAACTTCCTTGACATTATTAATTTCCGCATCACTTTTTTTTACTTTCATTTTTTTCATTTTTTCCCTCAAATTGCCCCTTAGGGATAGATTAAAAGTTAACCTAAGCCTGTTGTTGGTTTCAAGGCCTTCCTGAGGAAATTTTATATAAAAGTGAATATTAGCATTTGTGTTTTTTGCGTATTCCACGAGTTTGTCTTTTATACCTGGTTTCATGATTTCACTATCAAGGTCACCGGTAATTATTTCAGGGAGTACTGTTTTTTTTAGTCTGCCTAATCTATTGAAATGAGCTTTTTCAGCAACATCGAGTATGTCTTTTAATAATAAATTCAGTTTATCAAAAATTTTAGATTTCATTGTATAATTTACAATTATTTCATTCATTGCTTTCATCAAATCAAAAGCATTTCCCGTTTTGCTTAAAAAATGAAATAAAAACCATAAGTTCTGGTCTATTTGTTCGATAAAACTGATTACAATTTTTTTCTTTTCTTGTTTTTCAATAATTTCAGGTTCATTGTCGATGATAGCAAATGCATCAATTTTTAATACATCTTTTGCCGCATTTATTGCATCTGCATTATCTGAAAGAAATTTTTTTACTATTTGTGAATTAAATCTAATATTTTTAGTTATTTTAATTTGAGGGTTTTCCTGTTTAATTTGTTCAAGCATATCGGAGTTATATAATAC
>CALGPD010000133.1 GCA_937960625.1 uncultured Spirochaetia bacterium
TTGTTCTTCTAATATTTTATTGCGTTTCATTTCGATTTTATACTGCATGATAATTTTTTCAATCTTCTTGCGGTTTTCTTTAGATTTAGTCAGCCAAATATTATAGTATTCAACAATTTTCAAAGAATAATTTTTAAGTATAAAATAATCTCTACTAAAAGAACCTTTACTCCATTCCTGTATAAAAAGATTTTTCATTTCTATTAGTTTTTCATCTTTAGTAATATTTATCAATTTGTTAAAAAATGACTTTTCATTTTTAATTTTTTCCATGTCATCCCAATAAAATTTAATATCCTTTAACTTAAAAATATTTTTTGTCAACCTATGTGTCCATGGAGAATCTAGTTTGTCTTCCTTCGTAATTCTAACGCGCTCTACTTTTACGTTGTTAAGCCTTTCCTTAAAACTACTCTCTTCATCAGCAAAAATAGAATGTGTTAAAATCATGCTAAGTATTAATATTGAATAAAATTTTATCAGTTTGATAATATTCCTCCTGCTTACTAAAAAACTTATAAACTTACACCTTACCTTTTTTATAATCGCTTAATAATACAACATATCACGTTACTATTAGGTTTTCATATGAAAATGCTGATTTTTTTCGTTTTGTTAAAAAAAGTACGTTTTTTAACGGGAAAAAATTATTATGGACAATATTCAAACTTTAAATTCTCTTTTTATTATTTCATATAGAACTTATAAAAAATAAAGGATTATAACCTAAATCAACGCGGAAAAATATATGTCATACTTTCCGGTTAGTTGTTACCTCTATTTTTTATGTTTTAACGCTCTACGCGCTCTAAATGTTCATTTTAAACCGGAAATTTTTGCTTAACGTTTTCATTCCTGCTTTTAGCAAAATGTATTTTTTACGTACACGCTGTTAAAAACGAAATAATGGCTCAAAGGCAATTCTCGTTTTTTTTTATAAACATTAACACAATTTCTATTGACAAAGTGTTTTTATCAATATAAAATAAAATTACAATTAAAACCGGAGTCTGAAAATGAAATTAGAGCGTCCCTGGAGTAATGAAAAAATATCAAACTTTATTGTATGCCTGGAAGGCGAAGTGGCTAATTTATTGTTTATGCTGCTTAAAGACCGGGATATTTCAAAAGTAAACAAAGCAATGGACAGTTTCAGCGGAAAATCCGAAGAAATCCGGGGCCAAGTTATTATTAAGTTTCATTCTCTGCTCAATGCAAGAATTATCAAACCGGATAAGGGGAAAGACTGGGTTAAAGGGTATCTTGAAAAAACCTTTGATGAAGTTGAGTTTCTCGATGAACTGTTAGATGATTACCCGTTAGCTGATGTCAGTGTTACGGATGTGAAAACAGAAATGGAAATTTTGACCGACACTGTTGTAAATCATTTGAAAACCAGAACTTTTATGAAAAACGTTGATAATTTACGCGCCCAGCTTGTTGAATATATAGTACAGTATCCGGTGGATGCAGCAATGGTTTTACTTTTTTTACTAAAAAAAGATTGATAACTTAGCTATTTTATTAATATAATTGGTTATAAGCAATATTAGTTAGTATATTTAATATATTATAGAAAAATATTTTGCAGGTAGAAGTAAGAAATATATGATTTGTATATTTGAAGGTCCGGGGTCGGTAAACATACGGGAAATTTTGCAAGCAGTTCAAAACGGGGAAGATATTTTAATACGCACGTATAGGTATCAGGATGAATATGATTATTTACTTGAACGTGTATTGGAAAAAATACTTGCCAAGTACAATCTTGAAGGCTCTAAAAACGCTTTATCATTTTGTATCAGAGAACTTACCGGTAATGCCAGAAAAGCAATAGTTAAACGGATATTTTTTAACGAACAAAAATTTAACCTTTCAGACAAGCAAGATTATGAAAAAGGAATGAAAATTTTTCATAAGCATATTTACAATGATATAGATAATTATACAAAAAAAATGAAAGATGAAGGGTATTTTATATCCTTTACTATCAAACACAGTAATGACCGGATTAACTTATCAGTAGAAAGTAATACAAACCTAACCACGGAAGAAGCTATAAGAATACAAAGTAAATTGAAACGGGTTCAGGGTATGAGTGAATTAGGCTCTCAAATTGACTCAATAATTGATACAACAGAAGGAGCGGGTTTAGGTTTAATAATGATTGTAATGATGCTGCAAAAAGAAGGCATTCAATCCAACGCGTTTAATATAAAAACCGAAAACGAGAAAACTATTTCAAGAATTAATTTCTTAAGAAGCGAAATGCAGGAAACTCCTTTCTCTATTATCGCGCGTACTCTTATTAAAGAAATTCAGGATCTGCCTCAGTTTCCTGAGAATGTCAAAAAAGTCATTGACATGTCAAATGATAAAAACGCGTCCATAAGTTCAATTGCAACTATTATCAAATCAGATATTTCAATGGCCGCGGATTTATTAAAACTAGCAAACTCAGCGTATTTTATGCTGCCGAAACGGGTAAGCACAATCGAAGAAGCGTTAACAATAGTTGGTATAAAAGGCTTAAAAAGCCTGATTTACTCTTACGGCACAATGAAAGCTTTATATTCAAAATACGGAAAATACGGTAAACTTGAAGCAATTCTGGAACATTCTAATAAAGTTAGTTTTTACGGTGTAGAAATTGCTAAAAACAGGGGTATAAGGGAAATAATCGAAGACGTTGCTATCGGCGGACTACTTCACGATTTAGGAAAAATAATAATCATGACGCTTCACCCTGAACGGGTTGAAAAAATAAAACATATAATAATCCAAAAGAGTAATATTCAAGCGCATATGGTTGAAGAGTTAGTTTTAGGTATTAACCATGCAAGGCATGGCAGCATGATGGATGAATCTTGGAATTTCCCTAAAAATCTCGTTAA
>CALGPD010000134.1 GCA_937960625.1 uncultured Spirochaetia bacterium
CAGCTTTCCCGTTATTTGAAAATACAGTTTTTTTCACTACTTGATTATTTTTATTTCTTTCAAGTTTAATTTTATAAATAATATTATCGCCTTTACCATATCTTATAAATCCGTTTATATTATTATTCTTATAAGCAGGTACTTCTTTGTATAAAAAAATAATTTCTCCTGAAGGTCTGAACCTGTAGGGTTTATTAAAAAAAACTTCAACAGCAAGGAGAATTATACCCGTTGTAAGTACAACGAGTATGAAAAATTTGGCAATTAAACGAAGCTGGAAATTTTTATCAATAATATATTTTTTACGTTTTGGGTGGTTAGACAAATTTTTCCTCAATAGCAGTAATATATTTAAATCTAATATACGTTTGTTAAATTGTAAATTTTTTCACAATTGTGATAACCTTAAATAATAGTAAATTATTAAAATTCGAATAGATTTGACTATGCAGTCATTGACTGTGAAATAGTTTTGTTTAAATAGATTAACTCATTAAATAATCAACTGCTTTTTCTTTTGTATCTTTTATCTCAAAATAGTCGTATAGCCCTGCGGTTTTTAACAGCTCTTCCATATGGTCATTAATATTTATTATTGCAAGGTCTCCCATGTTTTCTTTTAAAAGATTTTTCATGCGGAAAAATAAACTCAAACCGAATGAATTGGCATTACGTACATTAACTAAGTTTAGGATAACTTTTACCTTTTTTTGGGCTACTAAATTGTTTAGCATTTTTTTTATCGCGTTTCCCTGAACCGTACCTATAGTTGGAAAATCAAGTGTAATTAAAATTACTCCGCTTTCCATTTCTTCCATATTAATTTTGTCATTCATATACACTCCTTTAATCTGTTCTATAGGCGATAATAATAATTTAAATTAAAAAAAGAAAATATCAAGTATTTTTATTTATAGGTAAAGTTAATTTACAATTCGTGATATATTATAGTACATTTTGAAAATTATTTTTATAATCTTTTATTTTTTTATTAAAACATTCTAATAAAATTGGTAATTTTTTATTGAAATGATAGAAAACAAGAATGAATTAAAGCAAATACAAAAATTCGTAGGGCCGGTAAAAAAAGAACAATTAAAAAACATTGAATATTTTTTATCTGAAAACGCCGGGCTTTTTCTCCCTGTAACCGGGCCGTGTTATTATTCAATTACTCCTGAACATATTCATCCGGGTTATATGATAGTTTTTTCTTTTAATGATGTTTCTATTGTTAAAATCGAAGATGTTGAATATAAATCAAATCCCGGTACTTTTTACGTTGTTTCGCCTTATGTTAAACATCAAGAAATAATAAGAAACGGAATCCCGCGATACTATGCATTGATAGTTGACAAGAATTATTTTGATAATGTTTTTTCTAAGTATTGTAATGAAAAAATCCCTATTTTTACAATAAATGAGTATGAATATTCAAACCGGATTATACAATTATTAAAAGACTTTTCAATAGAATGTTCAGAGGAACGGGATAAAGAAGTTAACCTTTCAGAATTGATTTTAAATCAAATTTGTCACCGGGTTGTCAGAATAATTTTGAATATTAAAAATAAGCAAAATTCTTTTAGTAATAAATTCGCTATTAATAACGCTTTGTATTTTATGCAATCCAATATTAACAGGAATATATCTACTTCACTTCTGGCATCAGCCGCAAATTTATCAGTATTTCATTTTTGCCGTTTATTTAAACAAGAGACCGGTAAAACCCCCATGAATTATCTTTCAGGGTTAAGATTGGAACGGGTAAAAAAACTGTTATTGGAAAATGATAAGCCTTTAACCGACATCGCGCTTGAATGCGGTTTTAATTCTTCTTCCTATTTAAGTGAGAGGTTTAAAAAACATTTTAATATTACACCTTCTGAATATAGGCGTATATCCGTGAAAAAGCAAAATAGCATGAATTTTTAGCAAAATATCAAAAGCTTTTTTCTTAAGGATTAACAATATTTAGAGAAAAAGGAGGATTAAATGGATATTAGTCAAGTTATTGATTTTGCTAACGAGAATCCTATAAGTTACATTGCAACGAGTGAGAATAACGTTCCGCATGTACGCGGGTTTTTAATGTGGTTTGCGGATAAAACCGGATTTTATTTTCATACAGGAACGGTAAAAAAAATTTATAAACAGCTAAAGGATAACCCTGCTATTGAAATCTGTCAGGTTAAGTTTATTAGTGAAACGGAAAGCAAAATGCTTAGGGTTAACGGAATTGTTGAGTTTATTCGGGATGAAACACTATCTAAGCGCTTACTAGAAGAGCGGCCCTGGCTTTCTGAAATAAGTAAAGCCCGGCCCGAAACAGGTATTGCCATTTTTAGGATTGTAAAAGGTGAAGCTCATTTTTGGGATATGAGCGTTAATTTAAATGAAGATAAAGCCCCAAGAGTGAATTTTGATTTTAGTTAGGGAAATTTAGCCGGTATAACGCCGGCTGATTTTTTTGGTCTCAAACAAAAAAAATACAATGGAAAATTTACTTAGTTTATTTATAAAAAAATGATATATATTAAATTCGGATAAAAAAATTATTCTAACCGTTTATGTGAGGTGTTATTTTGATGAGAAGTAAATTTTCTTTTTTAATAATTATATTTTTCTTTTTCGTTTTTATTGATTCAAATCATGCATCGGAAAAAGCCGTTGCCCCTGAAGAAATAATAAAGCAAAAGATTAGAGAAACCAAAAAGCTAATTAAAATTTTAGAAAGCAATAAAAGTAACGGGTATAAGCAAGAAGCCATTGTTAAATACAAGGTGAAGCAATATAAATTGGATAAACGTTATAGAAAATCTTTTAGAAATATTCTTCTCAAAGAAATAGCCGGAAAATATATTTTTCAGCTTTTGAAGCTTATTAGCCATATCAAGAGTTTGGAAAAAAAATATAAGTTTAGTTTTTCCCGTTGTGATTTAAGTGATACCGGCCTAGCAGAAGCAATAATGGAAGAAATTATTGAAGAAACGGAAAAACTTATTTCCATATTAGAAAGTAATCAAAGCAGGCAAGCCAAAAAAGCTGCTATTAAGGATTATAAAACAACAATGCAGGAAATTCAAAAAAGCAACTATGATATAAGAAATAATATTAATTCTAAAAAAATAGCAGAAATTAAAAAGAAATATTATGGTAAAATCATTAAGTTGATGCTCCGCGGTATGTCTCTTATGAGAAAATTTAACCTAAGCATAAGGAAAGTAACTGTATTTGAAAAGGGAATGAAAAAAGTCATTGAAAATCATGAACATATTATCAAAATTCTGGAAAGTAAAAAAAGCAGGGACTATAAATTAAAGGCTTATAGGAATTTTAAAGATAAAATGGCTATATTAAAAAAACAAATAGCTGAATCAAGGAAGAAAATAACCCAAAAAAAACTTTATGAAATAGCTTTTCGATATGTTAAAAAAACCATGAAACTAATAAAACGCTTAAAAATTTTAGTTAAAATGCACAATTTGAACTAAAAGCCACGTATAACTGTAAAAATTTTGTAATATAATAAAAAATAATATTAAAAAATCGAAATTTTAAATATATTTACTGTTACAATATTTTTTAGGAGATTTTAATGAAAAAAACTATTTCAATTTTATTAATTGTTTTATTTGCATTTGCATTTATGAACTGTAAAGGCGGAAGTGGCGGCAGTGGCGCTGAAGCAGCTATGGAAAAAACTATTAAACTTTCTGAGGATTTAGTAAAAGTTTTAGAAAGTGATAAAAGCAAAGAAGAAAAAATGAAAGCTGTTGAGGATTATAAGAAAAAAGTTGCTGAGTTAAAAGTTCAAAGCGCGGATGCTATGAAAAAATTAAGCAAAGAACAAAAAGCTGAATTAATGAAAAAATATATGGGCAGGCTTTTCAAAGTCATGGGCAAGCTTAATAAATTAAAGAATCAATTAAAATAGCTTTATATTGTAAATAAAGTAAATGCCAATTCGTTGTACGCGGATTGGCATTTTTTATTAATTATTTGGTTATGTTTGCTGTTGGTTTTTTTTCTTAATAAAAACCTCTATTTCTATTCTCACTTATAAATGTGTTCCGGTTTTTAAAACAAGAGTATTGCCAATGATTATTAAACTATATTTTCAAACCACAAAATGAACGCGTATAAACACAACATGAATAGGGCTT
>CALGPD010000135.1 GCA_937960625.1 uncultured Spirochaetia bacterium
TTGTTTTAGATAGCTGTATAAGTATCCCACTTCAATTAAGTAATCCCTTTGATTCGCAAAACGCATGCCTAGGTTTTTCATATAGTGTATGGCGCGGAGATATTTTTTTAGTTTATATCTGTATATATTAACGAGATGCCAATTATTCCAATAGTATGTAGGCAGAAAATCCAATGATTTCTTAAAATAATTAACCGCAAGGCGGTATTTTTTCATATGATTATACGTTGCGCCTAAATAATACCATGCGTATCCGAAAGCGTTGTAGATATTTATAGCTTTTCTAAAATATCTTAAAGCAGTAGTATATTTCTTTGAGCGGTAATATTTATAACCTATTTCATAGTGTGTGTTTGCGATAGTTCTTTTTGCATATATTTGTTTAATATAATTTTTGTATGTATTGAAGTATGAAGACTTATTAACCGGAACGAGTAAAATCCGCCTCATCATCATCACATAAGTTTTTGATTTTTTTATTACTTTCAGTCTTATTGAATTAATCCCTTTTTTTAGTCTAAATATGGCTTTAATTCTAAAAAATTGAAAATTATTAAATGAAGACGTGAACTTAACCTGAAACGTTGTTTCTACCCTGCCAACGATTAATTTCATTACCGAACCTGAATTTGACCGGTCACTTGACAGTTCTATATAGGCCGTATATTTACCTGATCTTTGTATATCAGCATACCACCCGGCATAATCATCCGCGTTCGTCCAGTACCCAATTGTCCATATCCCTTTGCGGAAATACTTTTTAGCTTTAGCTTTACCGGATTTGCGTCTGAAGCTAACATATTGCGCGTCGAGATCATATATACCGTACTCATTAGAAATAACCGCGGGTTTGCTATCTATAAATTTGATTGAACCGTACATTGTACCGGACAACGATAAAACCAGCGCAATTAACGCTGTTTGTATTTTAAAATCGTTAATTTTTATTCTATTTAGCATATGCGTATATCCAACAATATTCAAACTTTCTATTTCTATGCTAAAATGATTTTAATTTCAAAGTCAACAATTTAATTTTTAAATTTGAAAATCCCTTCAAAATGTTTTTTTCATATCTGACTGTTACGCTTATAACCATATTCTTTATGATAAGGTTTTGTATACAAAACGAATATCAGAACCAATGGATAAAGTTTTAAATATATTTACATTCGCCTTCTAAAATACAAAAGTTAAAATTAATATTGTTAAAATTAAGAAACAAACTTGATTTTACACGTTAAAAGTTATTACAATAAAATATAGGCATTTATATTAACGTATTTCTTTCGGGGTGAAAATTATGAAAATTAAATGGGTATTAATAACAACGGTATTAACATTAAAAGCAATACTGCTTTTTGCGGGAACACCGAATAAAGATTTTATATCCTCAGCAAAAAAGGGAAACATTGCAGCATTAAAAAGCGCTTTAAATAGAGGGGCTAACGTAAACGCAAAAGATTTCTGGGGTTTAACAGCAATGATGTGGGCAGCGAGGAAAGGGCACTTTAATATAGTGCAATACTTAATTAGCAAAGACGCAGATGTTAACGCCAAAAGCAAAAGCCGTATTACCGCACTTATAGAAGCGGCAGAAAACGGAAGAAAAAAAATAGCCTTTTTATTAGTGGAAAAAGGGGCAAACATATTTGCAAAAACTAAATACGGCAGAACAGTTTTAATTAACGCGGCAAGATCAGGAAATTTGGAAATAGTCAAATTATTATTATCCAAAGGCGCAAATATTAAAGCAAAAGACAAAGGCGGTTATTCAGTTTTAATGCACGCCGCCGGATCAGGCAATCTAAAACTTATAAAATTTCTTTTATCAAAAGGCGCGGGTTTGCATACAAAAACGAAAAACGGCTGTACTGCTTTTCTACAGGCCGTAGCTTTTAGAAAATGGAATATTGTTAAATACTTGTTATCAAAAGGTGTAAATGTTAACGGCAAATTCGGCTTTAAATATTCCGGTGTTATTAATATTCCATTGATAAATGCCGTAAAATTCGGCAGAATTGACGTTGTAAAGCCGCTGCTTTCAAAAGGCGCAAACATTAATGTCAAAGATAATTACGGCAGAACGGCTTTATCCATGGCTATAAAATTCGGCAGGCTTAAAATCATAAGATTGCTATTATCAAAAAACGCGGATACGAATATAAAAGACGTTTGGGGCTATACTGTTTTGATGAATACTGTTTGGCGGCATAATAAACTTAAACGTACCGACAGGCTAAACGTAGTAAGATTATTATTGTCTAAAGACGCGAAAGTAAATGTAACGGATAAATACGGAGGAACGCCTTTAATATACGCGGTAGGCTCAGCAGATTATGACATTATTTTATATATATTGAAAGCCGGTGCCAGAGTTAATTACAGAACATCTACAGGCAGAACAGCACTTTGGTTTGCTTATTATTATCTCGGACATAGAAGAATTAACAATAGAGCGCGTTTTAGAATAATACATTTGCTCAGAAGATACAAAGCGCGTGTTTTCCGTGCGCGCGGCAAATGTAAGATAGAAGATTTTTCTTTTGGCGGTAGATAATTAATCACAATTTATTTTCAGACAACCGGGCAGAAATATGAGGAAGGTTTAAAAGTTCCTTATTTATTCCAACGTAAAAGTATTTGATTATACCGAGAATATTATTACTATAATAATATGAGTTTAAAAACTTTTTCAGTATTCTTTTTAACATTGTTATTAATTAAAATACCGTTTAAAGCTGATTGCCAGCAGCTAATTTTGGGATATGATTTCAACAAACACTATAATTATTTCAATCAAATCAAACGTAATGTCATAAAAAATGTAATAATGCTCAATAGTATAATGAACAATATTAAAAATAAACAACAATTTGAGGCAAAGTCATCAGAGATAAAACGCATTCTCAATTCAAATATAATTTATGCAATACGCTTTAAGAACAAATTTTATTCTATTCCCGCCAAATGGAGATTCAATTTCATTTTATGGTTCGGATATAAATTCCCTGTTTTGTCTCAATATTTTTTTCTAATCAGGATGGAGGCTTATAGAATCATGAGAATTCCCGGATGTAAAAAAATATTTACTAACATTAGAAATAATTTCTTTAATAGAGTGTTTAACTAAGGAAGATTTATGAATAACGAAGACTTAGTTTTTATATGCAAAATAGAAAACATTGTGCAGAGAGAATACATTACAAAAATACTTGAAGAAAACAACATTCCGTTTCACGTTAAAAGTTTTTATGATAGAGCTTATGACGGTCTGTATACCGC
>CALGPD010000136.1 GCA_937960625.1 uncultured Spirochaetia bacterium
GAGTTATATAATACATTAGTTAATTCCGGCCTGAATTTTTTATATAACATGCTGAAATAAACGAGTTTTGATAATTCCAAAATATCTTTTAATCTGGACGTTAATTCAGTACGATCAATATCAATTTCATGAATGAGTTTTCCAACAATAAATTTTTCGATAATTTTAGACTTATAGTTTCCCCAGATAAAACCGCTGCCAAGTTTGCCTTCAATGGATACCAAATCACGGATAGGAATGTTTTTATTAATAAAATAATTTTCACCTGTTTCAGTTAAAAAAAACTTAGCTTTTACGTTTAAAAGTGGAGAAATAATATAATCTTCTTTAGAACTCATCTAACATCCTGTTTGAACATTAATTAGCCGGGTTAATACTAATAAATAAACAATTTCTTTTGGTTTTATGTATTACTAATTATCAATATTTTATCAATAAAACGCAGCATAAAGTTAAACTTTTGAAAAACTTGATACAGCTATATCGAAATTTTCAACAATATTCACTATACTATTAAGATTGGACATGGTAAAAAGTTTTTTTATATTTTGTGAAGTATTAACAATCACTATCCGGCCTTGAGATTCTTTTAATTTTAAAGCAAGTTTAACAATTACTCCGATTGCGCTGCTGTCAACGAATTTAAGATTGGTTAAATCAAGTATTATATCAGATATGCTGTTTTCAGACAAAAGGTGATTCAATTTTTCTTTTATATCATGAGAATTAGTTAAATCAAAATTTCCCTTGATTTCAATCATTGGAATACCTTTATATAACTTATATTTCACTGGCATGATAAAAACCCCGTATACAGACTGTGTATATTATTACCCATAATAAAATTAATAAAAATAAAACAAATATGCAAAATAATAACGTAAAATATTACAAAAATTTCTTTATATCTATAAACACTAAGACAATGCATATCTGATGTTAAACAAATTACTAAAATTTACTTTCATTTACTTTTCAAGTAATTTAATGCTTCTTCTTCATCCTCAAAATTTTGCAGCATATCAAGAAGGTTGGCAACGTTTAAAATATTTTGGACTTCATAGTTCATATTAGTTAAAATAAATTTTAAACCTTTGTCTCTAAATTTGTTTGCCATCTCTACTAACAAGCCGACACCGGTTGAATCAACAAATTCAGTTGCCTTTAAGTTTAAGATAATATCTTTTTCATTATTTAATTCATCAAACAGTGTTTGTTTTATGTAAGAAGAAAAAATTAGATTGAAATTCCCAGTAAAGTATAAAATTGTAACGTTATCAACGCTTTTTTTGTTAATCTCCATTCCACCCTCATGCTTCTTAATATAAGCTTAATTTTACCCCGGATTATTTAAAAAATCAACTGCTTCCTGTTCAGTATCAAACACGTTAATTATACTCAATAAATTCATAGTTTGCAAAATTTGTTTTATATTATCCCTTAAATGAATGACAGCAACGTTTCCGTCTTTACCGAGTATCTGGCGCGAAGTTCTAACCACAACTCCGACAGCAGAACTATCAACATAATGAGTATTTTTAAAATCAAATATAAGTTTATTTTCATTATTAACTTCTATATGCTCATTTATATATTGTTTAACGATTTCAGCTTCCATTAATTCAAAACTTCCGTTGATTTCAAGTACAGTAATTCCCTCGGCTTTTCTTTCTGTTACGTCCATATTACACCTCAATGTTTTTATGTAAAAGAAATAATAACAATAATTAGAACATAAATACACTAAAAAATTCTGATTTTATTTTTTTAAATAATTTACAGCCTCTTCCAGAGAGTTATAGATATTAAAAAAATCCAATAATCCTGCTAGTTCCAATGCTGCTGTAATATTATTATTAGCATTAATTAAAACGATTTTTTTACCTAAAACAGTTATCTTTTTTCTTAAAATTAATAATACCCCGATTGCGCTGCTTTGAATAAAATCCAATTCCTTTAAATCTACAATAAAACCGTTTAAGTTACTAATTTCAGGTTCATCAGGTTTAAAGTTTAATTTTACTTCTAATTCTTTAATATTAATATATTGCGCTTGATTCATTGCTTCATTCTTTAATAATAGAACATAACAATTATGAATAATATTTTTTTCAATCATTCTTTTGCCCTTATTTTTAAATAATCTATAGCCTTGTTCTCTGTTTCAAAAACGTTAAAATATTTATCCAAATCCGTATAACTCAGTGTTTTTTTTATAATATCATTTAGCTTGACCAAAATAAGGTTGCCGGAATACTCTTCAATTTTATTTTTTATCAGCATTAGAAACGCGATGCCGCTTGAATCTATGCTTTTTAATTTTTCAAGGTTAAAAATGATTGCAGGTTTATTTGTTCCTGTGGTATTAAAAATTTCAGTTAAACTATCCTGTAGTTTGAATACATTTTCAAAATCGATGCTGGTATTCTTTAAAGAGCAAATATATATGTCGTTGTTTTTCGTTATTTCGATATCATTCATATTTTTTAATAATTAATACTATACAATTGATTCATATTTTTTGTCAATAATATTATTTTCCGCAAAAAATTTATTATTATTGTTCACTCAAAGCTTTTTATGCTGTGTTTTCAATAAATACTTGTTTTTTTAATTTTCATATTGACAAAATGAAATAATAATGTAAAATAAATTAACTTAATCATAAGGAAGAATGCCTATGTTCACACTTCAAGAAAAATTCGTAAATGAAGTTCTTGGAGATGTCCTTACTAGAATCCGTGAAGTATTTGACAAAAAAGTATCCGATCTACACAGAAAAAAACAAAAAATATCTGATTTAAAAGTAAGGCATTTAAAAGAAATTTACGAGGAACTCGTTAAAACGTTCCGTGATGATTTTCAAAATTACATCAAAGGTAACGTAAAAGATTTAAAAATGACAAATTTTGACTATATTATAGAAAAATTTGTTGAACCGCATGTTAAGTGGATGTATAAGATGATTAAAGCCACTTATCATGATGAACACGCGCAACCGGTTTTAAGTAAATAGTTTATTTGATTGTATAATTGATGATATTAGGAATATCTTAATATCATCAATTACAGATAGAAAAGAAATCTGTAATATCAAGAATTTTTTTAATAGATGAAGAATAATTAACAGCGTCAATTTTACCGTTCCTTGAATGCATTTCTTTTGCAACAGTAACAAGGATACGGATACCTGAGCTTGATAAATAGTGTAAATTCTCCATGTCAAAAATTACAACGTTAATATCATCAGTTATTTGTTTTTCAACCTCATCACCTATCATTATAC
>CALGPD010000137.1 GCA_937960625.1 uncultured Spirochaetia bacterium
CCTATACTTTTTCTATTCCCAGCTTTTACGCTAATTTTACTTAGTAAAATTTTAGTATTTTCACTTAGTTTTACAGTACTTCTATCTTTGAATAATACTACGCAACTGGAACCTCGTTCCGTAAGTATTACCTGATCCGGATATATTTTTGTTAGTCTCGCCCCGGATTTAATAAATCGGTTTTTGTGATTTAATATTTTTACGTTACCTACCGATGACATTAAAATTGCAATTGCATTTTTACTTTGTGTAAACATTATACTTTCATGCCCTGAAAGTGCAAAGATTAATGTACCAATAAGCAAAATAAATAGAATTTTTTTCATAATATCCTCTCAAATAAAAAATATATATGTCCCCATAATACCAAACACTAGATAATTAAATTCGTTTCATATATAAATATTTTATATAAAAATTTACGAAATTTGAATCTTTTTATTATCTATATTAAACAATTTTAAATAAAGCACAAGAAAATGGAAAATAATAAAACAAGAATTAAAAAAATTATAAAAGAAAAATTACTTTTCGTTGAAAAACCATCCAGATATACGGGAAGCGAATTTGGAATCCCTGATAAGGATTTTGAAAAAGCAGAACTGAAATTTGCCTTGGTATTCCCTGAAATATATGAAATAGCTATGAGTAATATTGCAATAAAATTATTATATACTGTTTTAAATAATAATCCTAATATTTCCGCAGAAAGAGTTTTTCACCCCTGGCCGGATTTTGAACAAATATTAATTTCAAATCAAGTTCCATTATTTTCTCTTGAATCTCATACTCCTGTTAACGAATTTGATATTGTGGGCTTTTCGATTCCTTATGAAATATTAGCCACAAACGTTCTAAATATCTTAAAGCTTTCAAATTTACCTTTAAAAAAACAGGATAGAAATAATACACACCCTATTATAATTGCGTCAGGCAATGGCGTTGCGAATCCGTTGCCGTTATTGCCTTTTTTCGATACTTTTTTATTTGGAGAAGCAGATTCCGCAATCCTTGAAATTGCTGAAATTTGTCTAAAAAGGATTGATAAAAATAAAAAACTCGAATTGTTGTCAAAGATAGATGGAGTTTATGTTCCTGATATTTCTAAAAAAGGTGTTTATCACCGTGTTGAACCTGATTTAGATAAACTCGATGCTGTTTATAATTTTCCTGTTCCCAGTATTCAGGTTGTGCAGGATAGGGTAGCAGTAGAAATATCAAGAGGGTGTTCATCCGGGTGCAGGTTTTGTCAGGCAGGATATATTTACAGGCCGGTCAGGGAACGTGCTGTTGATAATATTTTTAATGCTGCAAAAATTATGGTTGAGAAAACAGGATGTGATGAAATTACTTTAATTAGCCTTTCTGCAAGCGATTATTCACAGATTACTGATTTATTAAATAAAATGGACAGCTATTTTACACCCCGCAACGTGAATATTGCTTTACCCAGTATGAGGGTTGACAGCTTTACCCATGAAACGGCTATAAAAATCAGCAAAGTTAGAAAATCAGGTTTAACTTTTGCCGTGGAAGCAGGCAGTGACAGCCTTAGGTGCTACATAAATAAAAATATCTCAGAAGAAAATATATTCAATATTCTTGAGTTTGCATCAAAACGAGGATGGCAATTAATTAAGTTTTATTTTATGATTGGTCTAAGACAAACAAATGAAGAACTGGAAATAAAAAATCTTATTGATAAAATCGTGAAAAAGTATCCGCGCTTAAAATTAAATATAAGTGTGGGAACTTTTGTCCCCAAACCCATGACTCCGTTTGAATTAAATAGTCAAATTTCAAGTAGTGAGGCTAGGGAGAAAATAAGATTTTTAATCAGAGAATTAAGCGATAAATACCGGAACGTTAGAATAAAATATCAAGAACCGGAAATAAGCGAGGTTGAAGGATTTTTATCCAGAGGGGATGAACGCCTATCAGATGTTCTGCTTTATTTGCATGAAAAAGGTATGAAACTCGATGCCTGGACAGAATTTTTTGATTACGATGTTTGGCTTCAGGCTTTGGAATATTGCGGCATTGATAAGAAAACCTTGCTGGCAAAAAAGGAAAATGCGCCCTGGTATGATTATCATAAGTTTATTGATAAAAAGTTTTTAATAAAAGAAAAAGAACTTGCTGATAACAACGGAACGACCCCAGACTGCCGCGATGTATGTACAAACTGTGGTGTATGCCGTGGAAATATTAAACATAAATACGCTGAGACCGGAAATGAGAAATTAGAACAAAAACCGGTTAATCCTGATTTGCCCGAGAATTATCTCGTTGCCCGTTTTGAAAAAAATGATATCTATTTGGGACACAGGGATTTGATGCATGTTTTTGCCCGCGCTATTAAACGTTCTTCAGTCAATGCGGTTTATACTCAGGGTTTTAATCCACGCGTAAGGTTTCAGCTCCCGGGTACTTTAGCTTTGGGTATAGCTTCCCGCTGTGAATTCTTGATACTAAAAGTTTATGGGACTTTGAATAAGGAAAAATTAATTGATAGGATGAATAAAGCTTTACCTTCAGGGATAAACATTACTGATATAATGTTCACTGAGAAAAAAATAAAGGCAGCTCAACAGAAATTAAACTATAGTGTATATAAAGTTGAAGACGTTGATAATATTGATAAATGGAAAAGTTTTTTAGAAACCGATATGATTATAATGCGCAAAGAAAATGAAATTAGTATAAAAAATTACGTTGATTTAATTAAGTATACCGAGAACGGTTTTGAAATAGGTTTTTCTCATGATACCGGAGCTGAAATCCGTTCGATTATTAATGCTGTATATGATGATTGGAGAAATTTTAAAATAACCAGACAAACACTTTGTGTAAAAACGGCAAAAAAAGAATATGATTTTTTTGAATATCTTGAAAACTTAAAATGATCCGTTAATATAATTCACTCTTTAAATAATTTTGATACACAGGGACTTTCAAATTCGGATTCAACTATATCCATTAAAATAACATCATAGTATTTGCCGGCAACGTATATTGCTTCCCTCAATACTCCGGCTTGTTTAAATCCTATTCGTTCATACATTGTTAAGGCATTTTTATTGAAGGAATACACAGCCAACCAGATCGAATTCAGATTCAAAATATTAAAACCGTAATCCAAAGTTAGAATTGCTGCCTCTTTGCCATATCCTTTATTCCTGAAATCAGGTTCACCAATCACAATAAAAAAATCAGCGCTGCGGTTAGTAGGGTGAATTTTGTCAAATCCACAAGCTCCAATTGGAGTATGTGTTTTCTTATCTACTATTGTAAGAACTTGAGTAGTAGTTTTTTTATTCAGTTCAGTAAATTCTTCTTTGCTTTTTTTCGGTGTCAACATGATATGTGCTTGATCAAGTTTTATTCCCGTTGTCAAATCATTAACCCATATTGCCCACATTTCCATAACATCATCTGTCATTGGTGAAAGATATACCTTTTCTCCAACGAGTTTTGGAATATAATTCATAACTTTACCCCTATGTTTTATTTAACTTGCTTGTTTTATTAATTTTTGCCGTAAATCAAAAAGTTTTTTACTCAAGCCGACCTTGTAATAATGCGGGTTTTTTAAGCGTTTATGCCATTTAGGCAGGTTTTTTAATTTTTCCTGCACGTTTATCTCTTTAAAAGGTGTATATGAAAGGGGTTTTAATAACGGTTCAAGTCTAAATTCCTTAAGGTCTAGTTCTGTATGCAATTCTTCGTGGTCCTTGTGGCATGCTGTTATTCTTCCCTGTATTTCTTTTTCATCCGCAACAGTCATATAATCCATAATATATTCACCCTTAGAGTTTATAACTCTGTATAAATCTTTTTTAAACGGGATTGTTATCTTTTCTTTATTTCCGCTTACTTTAATAACCGGTGTTTTATCAGGCTTGTTAATTTCAACGAGTTTATAAACTGCTCCCAATGCCGGGTTGTCATATGCTGTTATCAGCCGCGTGCCTATTCCAAAAGCATCAACCGGCACTCTATCATAGTTATAATCAAGATGAGCTTGATTATCCAAACTTTCAATGACGTATTCATCGAGGTCATTTGATGCAACTATTTTAACGTTTTTATATCCGGCTTTATCAAGCATTTCCCTTGCGGTAACCGCCCAATAGCAAATATCTCCTGAATCAATTCGTATTGCTTTAAATCCTCTTCCGTTGTTTTCATCAGCAACTTTAATAGCGTTTTCTATGCCTGTTTTTATATCAAAAGTATCAACAAGCAACGAATAATCATCAGGAAAACTTTTTATATAGTCTTTAAACGCTTTTAATTCCGCTTTAGAACCCGCTCCATATGACATAATAAAACTATGCGCTATTGTACCCGTTATAGACACTCCCATTTCCACACCAGCTATAACATTTGAAGTGGCATCACACCCTCCAACCATTGCTGCATAAGTAAGATTAGGGTTGTGCGCCCTCCGTAATCCGAAATCAGCAACGAGCCTGTCACGTGCTGAGTTTTTTATTCTCGCTGCTTTGGTTGCAATAATACTTTGAGAGTTTACCATCTGCAGCAGCGGAGTTTCAAGTATTTGCATAGGTATCATTTTGCCAGTAACTTGAACCATTGGAGTATGCGGATATACAATTTCACCTTCTTCAACAGTTTTTATTTCAAGGGCTTTTATATCATCAACGAGTCCGGTTAATAAATATTCTATAAAGCCGTTAGAAAAACCGGCTTTTTTGAAATAGTCTTTGGCATTTTTAGCAAAGCCGTATTTTTTTACCAGATTGTCAAAGTTGATTATTGAGTTTTCTATATTATCTAGAAAATTTTCTATTGCATTTCTACCGCAGAATACAGCATATCCTCCTCCAAAAGGAAGTTTTCTAAAAAAAAGTTCAAAAGTTCCTCGTAAACCATTTTGACCTGAGTCAAAATAGCTTTGACTCATGGTTAATTGATACAGATCTGTATGAAATAAATCAGGATGGTGCATGTTTTCCCTCTATTCTAAATCTTCATATTTTACTAACTTAGCCCCTTTATCTTTCATTTCCATTATTGCGTTGTTTGAACTGTCAATAGAGAGCCCCCAGACAGCATCTTCAATAACATAAACGTTTTTATCTTTATAATTTTCAAGGAAACCAAGAACGGCAAACTTAACGCAAACATCAGTGGCAACACCCATAACGTAAATATTTTCTGGATTGTTTTTTTCCACAAAATCTTTAAGTTCTTTTCCTCCACCGTGATTTTCATCCCAGACATTAAAAACAGTTTTTTTTATGCAAAAAAAATCATTTAATATTGCCGTTGTGCTTATTTCAGGAATAAGTTCAGCGCCTTGTGTTCCTGCAATACAGTGTTCTGGAAAAGTTTGTTTAAAATTCGGTGATTCCGATAATTCCTCATCTGACATTTCATGCCAATCCTGACTGTAACCTATTGCGAATTTGTTTTTTTTTGCCCAGCTTAGAACGTTTTTCATTATAATTCTAACCCGTATAGGTGCATCAACAGTAAGCTTCCCGTCAGGGTCAATAAAATCCTTTTGCGCGTCAACAATCCATAATAAATCCATTTTATTCCCCACTATCCCTGTTATAAAACAGGCTCTCACTAATTATTATAATATCAATATAATATGATTTAAACTCCGGGTAGAAAAATAAGAGAAATTATTGTATGAAAAACAGTAATTATTATTTTTTCAATTCTTGCTCAAGAATTTTTACGATGTTTTTATGCCCTTTTTCTTTAGCAAGAGTAAGCGCTGTTTCATTTACAATGTCTTTAACTTTAATATCAGCACCGCTTTTAATTAAAAGCTTGACAACGTTTTCATGCCCCCTTGTGCATGCAAACATTAAAGCAGTGCGTCCGCCTTTGGCTTTTAAGTTAACATTAGCGCCTTTTTCAATCAGGTATCCGGCAATTTTAAAATATCCAAGTGAAGCTGAATGCATTAATGCTGTTTGTTTATCTTTAGATTGCAAATTGATATTGGCGTTTTTACTGATTAGATATTTGATGATTTCAAACTTTTTACCAAGCGTTGCTTTCATCAAAGCCGTTTCACCGTATTTATCATGTGCGTTTACGTTAGCTCCGGAATCAACAGCGTGCTTAACCTTGCTTAAATCATTGGAGTTTTTTAATAAATAAGTATTAGGATTATTTATTTTACCTTGTGTGCAGTTTAGAATAAAAATTGAAATTAAAAGAACTAAAGAATTAAATATTTTTCTCATAATTTTCACTCCCGGTTTTTAATTTTCTATTTTAAATCGGATTATATAATTAAAATAAATTGAATTAAGGCTTAGCTGAAATTTATTGGTTTTTTGAATCGTATTTTCTTAAAAATTTTTCAATTTCTTTATATGCTTCTGTGCATTTTTGAATTATTTTCGTGTTTCGTTTTTGAATATCCGGATTGTCATTAAAAAAATCAGGGTGATATTGTTTGCACATAGCTTTCCACGCTGTTTTTACAGCATTCATTTTGCTTCCGTAATCTAAATGAAGAATTCCGTAGTAGCTTGCTATCCTGTCATTATACGGTATACTGTTTCCTCGTTTTTCCCTATAAGCTTCCTTTTTTCCGGAATAGGAATATTTGTTTCTATATTTATTTTTTCCGGAACGCTTGTTTTTAGTAAAACTATCCTGATAAAAACTTTCTCCGAAAAAATCATTAAGTTCATCTGAAAAGAAATTATCAAAAGATTTTCTTTTATTTCTGTTGTACCGCCGGTCTTCATCTTCCTTAATTTCGAGTATATCTTGAAGAATTTCGTTTAAATACGCGGCTTTTGAAGAATCTGCTCTTCTGAATATTCTATAAAAGTCATTCGCAAATTCATGAAAAAGTTCATCAAAAATATTGTCCAAAATTTTTCTCCTAATTTAACGCATTTGATATTCCTGCAGATATTTTGCAATTGCCTTATCGTATTTCATTGTCTTGGCAAAACCTTTTACCGCCAATGTTTTGCGCGTTTTTAAGTCAACTTTATTGAATTTTTTTAACATTTCAAGAACAGCGTTATAATCTTCAGGGTCAGTAACGAGTATAACATCCTTGAAATTTTTTGCTGCTGCTCTAATCAATGTTACTCCGCCAATGTCTATGTTTTCAATTGCAGTTTCTAAAGTAACATCCGGCTTTGAAGTTACTTCTTCAAAAGGGTATAAATTTACAATAACCATGTCAATGTATTCATATTCAAGTTCATGCATTTGATTACGGTGATCATCATTGTCCCTGTTACATAAAAGCCCTGCATAGATTTTTGGATGAAGGGTTTTAATCCTTCCGTCAAGTATTTCATCGCTTCTGGTGAAATCAGACACTTTCCGGACCTTAACTTTATGTTCTTCCAATAATCTCGCTGTTCCGCCCGTGGAAAGTATATCAATATCTAATTCAACGAGTTCTTTAGCAAAATCTACTACTCCGCTTTTATCATATACGCTGATTAATGCCCGTTCTATCATTTTTATCTCCCTTTCGTGACTGCATCTGTTTCTCTAATATATACCGGTACCAATGAATGTAAATTGTCACTACCGCTTTTTTTATATTTTTCAACTGCAAGTTTTCCAATCAACCCCGCAGTTAATTCTGTTTTATCTCCAAACAGAAATTGTACATTTTTTTTTTCTAACTTTGATTTTAATTCGTTTTTATAAATTTCTGCTCCGTTTCCAGCGAACAAAATTTTATCAGAATTATTAGTTAAGTATAGCACATCATTAACACTAAGGTCAAGATTTGTTTTTTCTTCTCCGTTCGCAAAGTAAAAAGAGCAGAACAATTTAGACCGTCTCGCGTCAATCAATATCACTCTGTCATAATCCCCTGAAACCGTGTCCAATGACAGCTTATACGTTGCATATAACGAGTTAATACCAACAACGGGAATATTTAAAGCATGGGCAAGGGTTTTAGCCGTTGCCACGCCTATTCTAAGCGCTGTAAAAGCTCCCGGGCCAATATCAACCGCAACGAGATTAATTTCAGCTTTTTTTAAGCCCGTTGTTTTAAATAGTTTTTCAATTGACGGCATTAATGTTTGCTGCTGATCCTTTGTCTTGAAATGAATTTGTTCAATCACATCAGTGTCTTTCAATACCGCGCATGAACAAATGCCTGCTGATGTTTCTATTGCCAGTGTATGCAAAGTTTCTCCTGTTTTTTATATTTACAAAGATAATACTTTTACACGGTTTTTGCGAAATTTGAAGAACTAAGTGTATCAATAAGTAAACAGGGATTAACATTTTAAGTCAAATGATTATTCAACGCGAAAGGACGCAGAGAGCACTGAATTATTCAATTAAAAGTAAAGTTCTTTAAATAATTAATTGTAATTTTTTATTTTCTTCATTATTCACTGAAAGTTGGGAAGTAAAATAAATCCAAACAAAAATCAAATATAAATTATAACTTAATCATTTAATCTATTATTTTATTTTAAAGCCAACGTGTTAGCATTAATGCCTTTGCGTTCTTTTAGTCTTCCAGTTGAATTAAAGCATTCGCAAATCTTGAAGCAAACATTCTTGCTTGAACTC
>CALGPD010000138.1 GCA_937960625.1 uncultured Spirochaetia bacterium
TTTAGCGTTCGCGATTATACGAAGTTTTTGCGAAACACAGTGGAGAAAAAATTTGGGTGGAGTCAAGCGGAACCGCATAGCCGCTGTTGTACGATACTGACTGCTATATCTACAGCCAAAATTTCCACCACCAATTATTGTGTTTTTTCACTATTCGCATGGTCAGCCAATCAACTGCTTTCATTTCAGCAGTACCCGATCCTGCATTCATCATAATAGTAAAAGCAAAATCAGAATCGGGAACAAGAATAGCTCTGCAAAAGAAAGTTCCACCCGAACCGTCCAAACCAGAAAATGAAATACCCGAAAGCTTACCATTTACTACACCAATAGAAAAGCCCTTTCGTCCAAAATGAATATATTGATATGAGCTGCTCTTAATGAAATTGTCTTGACCCATTAAGCCTTTTAAATGTAACTGTATATATTTTGCGAAGTCGATAGGAGGGAGGCTTAAATCTCCTGCAGGAGTCAGTAAGTAAGGAATTTTATATTCATGTCCGGGCTCAAATTTCTCTACTTTATTACCACTGATAATATGCCCCCACGGTTGCTCGCTGTTGTAATTGTTTGGCCAACCAATGTATGTGTTGAGACCAAGCTGGTCTATAATATATTCTTTTATTAGCTCTTCATAGGTTTTATCGGATATTTTTTCAAGCATTGCTGATGCCATTGTATAGCCCGCATTTGAATAAAGATGCTCAAACTTACCGTTCATTTTCTTTTTTGATGCGGGTACTTCATGTATGAGGTACTTAATAAACTCAAATCGCTTATTAACTATGGCAGGGTCAATTGAGGGAAATTCTTCCCCGGATATGTAAGCTTTAATTCCTGCCTCGCATAAAAATAAATCTTCTAAAGTAATTTCAAGATATTCAGAATTAGCCACCTCTTTCAATTCGGGGAAAACATCGAAGAACTTCATATCCCAAGCCATCATCCCTGTCTCAATCATTTTAGCAGCAACTGTGGCTAAAACAGATTTGGAGCATGAGCCAATATGAAAATAATCCTCGATAGTTACCGTTGTATTGACTTCATTTACTCGCGTTCCTTGTATCTCTTTTATATAAATTAAATCAGAGTTCATGATAGTGACAGCAATTGCTGGAACATTAAACTTCATTCTCGTCTCACTAATGATTTTTTTTATATACTCTTGTGTCATATAAGTATTGTTTTTGCTTTCTTTATGTAAATAGTTCATAGTAGCACACCCCGATAATGCTATTAGTAATGTTAACTTGTAATATATTCGGCTTATTTTTCATAACTCCTCCTGTTTATGGCAGTCTGTTTCGCACAACGTTTATCGTAACTGGCGTAGCCCGAGCACCGCAGACCAGCTTGCTGGTCGAGGAGCGGAGCTGTTACGATTTGTTGTCGGACGTTGCGTGCACTATTGAACATCACACTTAATTTTCTGATAATACTCCAGGGTTTTTATTTTTGTAAGCTTGTTGAAATTCACATCATCTGGAAAGACTAAATGAGACAAATCATTATAAAGCTGAATTAAATTATCAAGAGCCTGAATAATTGACAATCGCGAATAATCAGAAAGTGTCGATAGTAAGAGCTTTTGATCACTTTCCGGGAAGTTGAATTCAACCTTCCTTACTCCACGAGGAAGAAGTCCATTTTTAATTTGCAACATTGGCCCAATAACATTTGTTCTCAAAAATGATAAAAATTCATAAGCCTCGAATAGCTCGCCCCGACCTATTTTCAAACAAGCGTAATGAATCCAGATCCAAAAACGGTCTTCAATCCATTGACAATCAAACTTCGGCCATTCGGCCTTTGTATCATCTATAATTTGAGAAAGACAATTATCACGCTCCCAAACGACTGTAGGATTTTCAACTCTATCCCTGAATTCATCAAGTACAATAAATTTTATATCAACATGCAATAAAGGATTATCGTACAAGCATATCAATAGACGAGGTTCGCCAACATGTTCTCCAGTAAAAGAATTCAGCAAAATACCTAATTTATCCGCTATTGATTTCATTTCAATAGCGTTATTCGATACATTTTGCTCTGAGACAAGAACAAGGTCCAGATCTGAAAATGCATCAATTTCATTGGTAATCCATGAGCCACCAATTGCTAGCCCAAGAAAGTTTTTATCGCTAGAAATATGATTTATTACATTATTTACAAATTCTTCACGCATACTTAAAATCCTTAAAATAAGTCAAACGCAATGTCCGACAACGGGCGGCGGCAATGCCGTCGGCCCGTTAAACAAAATTGCTGCGCAATTTCGTTTAACTCCAATATAATACAACTTTACTTATATACCATACCGCAATGTCCAATATTATTCAACTATTTTTATTCCAAATAAACATTTTATACACAAAAACCAATATAAAAAAATAACCTTAGATTTCTCTTTCCACTCTCAGCACTCTTCAGCGTTCTCCATGCTAGCATTCCCTCCACTCTCCATCCGTGGGAAAATTCTTTTCCTCCATCTCCCACAAAAAAAGCGGACCAATACAGCCCGCTTTTATATCAAAGTTTGGTTTTTCTTACAATAGTTCTGCAATTTGAACAACGTTTAACGCTGCGCTTTTAAGCAACGGACTACCATATTGGCGCATAAAGAATATTCCCGTCAACGTTCGCGGCTATGCGAAGTTGGCGACTAATGGGAGCTTATTTGGGTGAAGTGACCAACGGAAGCGGAACCGGGTAAACGCTGTTGTACGAAGTTTTTGGCTGATGCAAAAGTTTTCATTTAATATTTTTTAATAATTCTAAAGCTTTAATTTTAGCTTTTTCAAGTTTTTTATTTGATACTTGTTTTTTACTTGTTGAGCTAAGCCCTAATTTTATTGCTAATATTTCTTGTAAAGATACTAAAATGCAATTTATTACAAAATCATTCTTCTCAATTTCTAATGATTTTTTTAAGACTTTTAAAATTTTATTTTTATAAGGAATCCACTCTTCGTTTTCTGAATACATCTGCATAAGAGCCGTAGCTGTCCATCCTCGTGTTTCATTATCAATTTCAGAATAAAGTTTTTTCTCTAATAAATCAATATCCTTTGGATTACCAAGCCAGCCGATAACAATAGTTGATTTATTTCTTATTATAACTTCTTCAGAGTTGAGTAATTTTCTTAATGTTTTTAGAAAAATAGAAATGTTACTACTATCGCTATAGGAAAGCATTTCTCCCAAGATTTGAATTGCAACAGCTCTTATATTAACATCTAATTCAATGTTAATTTTTTTAAGTAAATAAGTTTCTCCGTCTTTTCCGTGTTTTTTAAAACAGCGACAAATAGATTCATATACTTCATGATTAATATCGAATTTGGAAATCAATGAATAATGATAATCTAAATATTTTTGTTCATTTGAAGATGTCAACAATTGAGTAAATTTTAACGTTTTAGTAAAATCATCGACATCTTTTATTTGATTAAATAATTTACTTAGTTCTTTTATACTCATAATTTTTAAATATTAACTTTTGAATCAGTCAAAAATTTCATACAACGTTTATCTTTACTGACGTTGCATGTAGCGAAAGCTCTTTGCTCTTCTTTCATAAAACCACTGAGCAAATTACTTATACACATTGTTGTGTGCTGGCTTTATTTTTCTGTAAATTCTATTGTCTTTCTAATTGATTCATTTGAGTCTTTTCCAATCCAAAACAAATGTCCCCATTCATTATTCAATTTTGCAATCTCTGAATTCTCAATCATTTCATTTGCGTGTAGGGCATGTTCAAAAGATACACTACTATCATTCTCACTATGAATGATTAGAGTTGGACATTTAATTTTTGCAATTATCTCATCACTGATATTTTGGTCAATGTCATTTAAAAATCCTGTTTTAGAATTGTAATGTTTCAATGTAGAAATCAATTCTTTAACATCATCTTTATTTAATTTGTGTTTTGGATTATTAGAAAACTGAGGATAAAAACTCTTTGCTATCATGTTTGGAAAAATCCGAGAAAATAGCCTAACCATTCCCCATACAAATTTTTCCATTCTGGGGTTGAACATCCGTCTTGCAGTCTTATATATTTTTCCTTGCTTATCAAGCCATTTTTTTGATATAGCAGATGCAAGAATCAACTTACTCACTTTGTTAGGATAATTACCTGCTAACTCTATTGCAGTTAATCCGCCCGTTGAAATGCCATAAACAA
Organism: uncultured Spirochaetia bacterium; assembly: GCA_937960625.1. GTDB lineage: Bacteria > Spirochaetota > CALGPD01 > CALGPD01 > CALGPD01 > CALGPD01. Next base: position 4,196 of record CALGPD010000138.1, read on the forward strand.
TTACCTTGGCTATTGATAAATGATTTACTAACTCAATAATTAAATCGGCTGCTTGTTTTGGTGTTAGGGTTCCATCCAAAGGAGTTTTTCCGTTTCCAGGACGAGAAGGTGTAATTAACTGAAACTTTTCTAAATTAAATCCTTTGAGACAAAGTGTTTCATTGCAATTTGAATGTCCCCCATGTACAAATACTATTGGAATACCCCTTCCAATTGAACAGTATTCAATATCTCCAAGTCTTGTATTTATTATTCTATCCTTCATTTTCTGTTTCTTCTGCTTGCGCACAACGTTGTGAGTATGGTGCGTGTCCCGTAGGGCATGCACTATACCTGTTGTTGTGCTTTCGTTTTTTCTATTTCGGTTTTCAAATTTTTATATACTTCTTGGTAAAATGAGTTCTTTTCATTCTCCTTATACTCTTCATTTAATTGGCTTTGAGCATCATCCAAATTTCCTGCACCGTAATTTAAAACAGCTATAGAAAGTTTATGCCTAGGAGGAAGTCCTATGCCTTCGCCAACATTTGAATAACTTTCCAGTATTTCTTTTCTAGTTTTATGTTGGTCAAAAAATGGAAAAATATCTTTGTTAATCACTGAAATCAATTCAAGAATCAATTCGTTAAGGTCATTTGAAAGTTTATACCAATTATGATTTTTCCCTAAATCCACAATTTTACAATAACAATCTCTTATTTCGCAGTCAGTAGTTCTTAGTGTAGCAGGCATTTTCCATCTGTTAAGGAATTTATGCCATTCATCACTGAAAATCCCAAATTCTAAATTGATTTCACCAGATTTAATTGACCAACTCTGTCCAAGACTTAATTCAATAATTTGTATCAGTCCTTTTTCTGTTTCTCGTCTATATGTAAATGCCTTTTTTTTGAATCCATTCTTTTTCAAGAAGTCAGTTAAGCCTGCTAGTAGAATCTTTCGTTTGTCTTGATTGTCTGTCATATTATTTTTCTTGAAATGAAGCACAACGGGCGGCGGCAATGCCGGCGGCCCGTTAAACAAATTTGCACAGCAATTTTGTTTAACTCCAATATATTACAAATTTACATATTAAAATTAACAAAATTTGAGGTATAATGCAACGTTTTTTGTCCGCCTCTACCTCACTGCGTTCCTAATTTCTCTTCATCTGAGTGAATCAAGATAGTCAGTGGGCAACGTCTTAGCCTTTTCATCCGCAATTAAACTCAAAAAAAAGCAGGCCACTACAGCCCGCTTTCTATATCAAAGTTTGGTTTTTCTTACAATAGTTCCGCAATTTGTAAAGCGGTTTACCATACTATTCTTAAACCGTGTTTTTCGT
>CALGPD010000139.1 GCA_937960625.1 uncultured Spirochaetia bacterium
ATTAACAATTCAGGAACAAAAAAAGGAAATTGAAAACTATCTTGAAAATTATAAAGGAAAGAAACCCCAAAGAGATGATATAACTGTTATTGGTTTAAATTTTTAATTCTTAACCGAATTTAAATGTTTTCGTAAATAAGCAGGTATTTGTTCCGCAACTTTAATTACATGTGACCATGAAGGGGAAATTGCAGTATTGAAATTCTTCTGAATATCTAACAGTACATCTTCTTCTGAAAGTATTATTATACGGTAAAAAGCTTCAAAAAAAAAGTTAAAATAAAACCCTTCTTGTAACCTGTATATAAATTTAATTAAAACCCTGTTGCCATGTTTATATTTTCCCAGAGTTTTTATATAGCCATGGTCAATACCCTGCCCGGGGTCAACTGGCGGGATGACTTTTATTCTATCCCAAGATATTTTTATATTAAATTTTTCAGACAATATTTTAGTTATATCATCAACGGGTATTTTAATTCTGCAACCCGGTTTCTTGAAAAGGCAGAGCGCAAAAATTTCATGGATAATCTGGATGTTGCACCGATATAGGTTACTTCAAATTTCTCATTGCTTTTTTGTTTTAGTTTTTTAAGTTTGACAGTATTGATATCCGGCATATAAATACAACCGCTGTACGAAGAAACAACAGCAATAATAAATATAGGCACAAACAAAACAAATAGTTTTCTGCGCATATTAACACCTCATTTACATATATAATCATATTTCAGATTTTATTTCAATAAAAATTATTTTTAACGCAATTAATCATTTGCTAAAAATACTTGATATTTAATTGGATATAAACTAAAATATTTAATGGTACAAATATTACCGGAGGTGAGAATGGCAGAAAAAGGGGAAAAACAAAAAGTAAATAATACAACGCATACACAAAACAACATTGCAAATAAAGCTTTGGATAAAATTAAAATTATATTTATTCCTTTTCTGAATGCCAAGAAGCTTTACAAAAGATTTTTAATGGTATTATTCATTTTTATCTACCTTGTTTTTTTCATCATTCCGTTAGCAGGAACGGTTAATATAACTGTTGAAAATACTTTAAATCTGGATAACGCAACATTATTAAAAGAAAAAATTGATTTTTTATTTAACTCAAATGAAAAAAGAGTAAGCGCGTTAATTAAATACTGCAAAAGGCATAATGTGCCTCCCCTATTTGTTTCAGCAGTAATATTCACTGAAAGCACAAATAAAAGGTTTGCAACGTCTTATGTAAATGCAAGAGGATTGATGCAGCTTATGTCAAAAACCGCTGTACTACTGGCAAAAGCAACTGGAGATAAAAGCCTTGCAGAAAAAATTAAAAACAATCCAAACCTTTTATACGATGATGATATAAATATTTTCCTTGGAACTTATTTTCTAAAAGATTTAAAACGTCAATATAAAGGTAATTGGGCTAACGCGCTGCATGCATACAATGTAGGGCCTTATGCTTTTCAAAAAGGGAAGCGCAATCCTCATTACGTAAACAGAATAATGAGTTTCTATTCGGATTGGTCAAAATTCAGCCTTGCCCAAATTCATGAAAAGTATTCAAGTTTCCTTTTTAATTTATATTCACTTAAAAATAAATTAATCGGCCCTGAATAAACGTGATATTTAGCGGTTAAACTTTTTCATTAAATCTTCTATAGTCGCTTTTCCTGATTTCTTTACTACAGGTTTATTATTATTTGAACGGTTGTCAGTATTCAATTTCTTAACTACTTTCTTACCTGAATTTCCGGTTTGTTTTTTTGCGATTGATACCTTAGAATTATCAGTACCGGTTTTCATGGATAATGAAATTCTTTTCCGTTCCTTGTCAATCTCCATCACAGTAACATTCACCTTATCATGCACTTTAACAACATCAGCGGGATTTTCAACAAAATCATCCGACAATTGGCTGATATGAACGAGGCCATCTTGATGTACCCCTATATCAACAAACGCGCCGAAATTTGTTATATTCGTTACAATTCCCGGCAGTTTCATTCCCGGTTTTAAATCATCAATTTCCTGAACTCTATCATCGTATTTAAAAATTTCAAGCTGCTTTCTTGGATCCCTGCCAGGTTTATCAAGCTCGGTCATAATATCCTGTAATGTTGGAAGTCCAACTTTATCATTAACGTATTTATTTAAATCAATTTTTCTTCTAAATTCCTTACTGCTTATTAAATCATCTATTGTACAATTTAAATCATCAGCCATTCGATAAACGATTTCATAACTTTCAGGGTGAACAGCGCTTGAATCAAGAGGGTTTTCAGCATTTGGAATTCTTAAAAAACCCGATGCCTGTTCAAAAGCTTTTGGCCCAAGATATGGTATTTCATTAAAATCTTCCCTGGATTTAAAATCACCTTTTCCGCTTCTATAATCAACAATACTTTGAGCTAAACGCGCATTCAATCCAGACACATAAGTTAAAAGTTCTTTACTCGCTATATTTATATCAACTCCAACCGCATTTACACAGCTAATTACAACGTCATCCAGAGCTTTCCTGAGCTCTTTTTGGTCAACATCATGCTGATACTGTCCCACTCCGATAGATTTGGGGTCAATTTTAACGAGTTCCGCAAGAGGGTCCATTAATCTACGGCCTATTGAAACTGCGCCCCGGACAGTTACATCGTGATTAGGAAACTCTTCTCTAGCTACCTTTGAAGCTGAATATACCGATGCACCGCTTTCGCTAACCATAACAACGGGTATTTCACGGCCAAAATCTAATTTTCTAGCAAAACTTTCAGTTTCCCTGCCCGCTGTTCCGTTACCTACTGCAATAATTTCAATATCATATTTTTCACACAAACGTTTAATTATTCCCGAAGCAACGTTTTCCTGCTGCTGAGGTGGATGGGGATAAATTGCATCGTTGTGAAGCAGGTTACCGTTTTTATCAAGACAAATAACTTTACACCCGGTCCTAAAACCAGGGTCAATTGCTAAAACGTTTTTACTTCCAAGAGGGGGCGCTAATAATAATTGGCGCAAATTTTCGGTAAATACTCTAATAGCCTCTTCATCCGCTCGCTGCTTAAGCATCATTCTAATTTCCGTTTCCATTGAAGTTGAAAGCAAACGGTTATAAGCATCTTCAACAGCTTTTTTAACTTCTTGCGCAGCTTCATTATCGCCTTTCACAAAAATACTATTTAATAATTCAATAGCTTCTTCTTTTGAGGGATTTATATTTAAAAACAATTCATTTTCCCTTTGCCCTCTCATTAAAGCTAGGAATCTATGGGATGGAATATTCACAATACTCTCTGAAAACTCAAAATAATCTTTAAACTTACTATTATCATCTTTTTTATCGTTAACTGCTTCGGAAGTAATAACGGCTTTTTCTGAAAATAAATCACGGACTTTCTGGCGTGCCTCGCTGTTTTCATTCACCCATTCCGCAATAATATCCCTTGCGCCTGCCAATGCTTCATCTATATTATTAACCTCTTTTTCTTCATTTACAAAAGTCTTTGCCAACTCTTCAAGATTAATCTCATTTTGTTCAAACAATGTTTTTGCCAAAGGTTCAAGCCCTTTTTCTTTGGCTTTAGTTCCCCGGGTTTTACGTTTCGGTTTATATGGAAGGTATATATCCTCTAACTTAGTCATGGTTTGGGCAGCTTTAATGCTTTCCTCAAGCTCATCAGTTAAAAGCTCTCTTTCTGTTAAAGATTTTAAAATAGCATCACGCCTTTTATCTAATTCGCGTAAACGGTGAATACTGTCTCTAATATCAGTAATCTGTATCTCATCAAGAGTTCCTGTTGCCTCTTTTCTATATCGGGAAATAAACGGTATTGTTGCTTCTCCGTCAAGAAGTTCAACTGTCGCGCTTACCTGCCACGGTTTAATATTTAAATCCTGAGCAATTTTGACAAAGTATTTTTGTTCCAAGTTCTCCTCCCGGGTGATCAAGTTCGTTGTTTTATTTTCATAAGCGCAAAATTAAGAAAATATTGATAAAATGACAAATTTATATTTAAAAAATCTTAGCCAATTTGATAATTATTTAAGGTAACTATTTATTTTATTGTACCAAATTCGAATGAAATAAAGAAAATAAAAGACTTGAAATTTGAATAAAAATATCCGATACTATTAACAGGAATTATTGCCATGAAAAAAGAAAAATTAAAAAAATATGGTGAAATTATACCACCTAAAACCAAACAAGATTATGAAAACGATAGAATAATAGAAGAAAATTTCACCGAAGAATTAAGAGAAAAAATTTGGAATAGAATTATTAAGAAAAAACTTTCAAATGAAAAATCAAATTAAAGATAATATTTTCTCGATATATCATAATCCGAGTTTCTGTTATATTTGATATATAACTCAATAAATTCTTCTAATTTCTCCGGAAACTTAGGTTTAAATTGTTCTTTTACATTTCTTTTAGCAATTTCATAGAACCACCACCAACTTGAATAAGATGTTTTTGATAAATTAAAGATTTCGCTTTTTATTTCAAAAAAAATTTCCTCAACATCTTCGTAAACAGGTAAAACTTGTTGACTGATTTTTATTACTAATTCTTTAACATAATTAAAGTCAAGATGTTTGCCAAAATCTTCGGATAAGATAAAATTAACAAAACCATCTATATTAAGCTCATCTTGATTATTAAATTGGTTAACATGATCAAATATATAATTTTTTAAATTAATAAAAAGTTCACTCATTTCAAATAAAATATCGGTTAATTTTTTCATATTCTTATCTTTATTTTAATATGAAAAATCATGTTAGTTAATTTGCCTTTAAATAAGTTTTTTGTAGGTAAATTGGTTTTCACAGCGCAATAACTATTTAATGAAATATATACTTACCATTATTTATTCTTAAATATCCTGAAAAAAATTCTTAAAAAATATTATCTACTTCACTTATATTTTAAATGCATTATAATAAAATAAAAATTAGGAGATGAATTATTATGAAAAAAATATTCATAATTTTATATATAATTACATTAATGCTTTTATCAATATCGTGTAAAAAAGGCAGTGAGGATAATGGAAAAATACTCGTTGTATGTACAACGGGTATGATAGGAGACGCCGTACAAAACATAGCAGGGAATACGGTTAAAATAGTAACTCTAATGGGTTCGGGTGTTGATCCTCACTTATACAAGGCAAAAGCAAGCGATTTGGATTTACTAAGCAACGCGAAAGTTATATTCTACAACGGCCTTCATCTTGAGGCAAAACTTGCTGAAATTTTAGAAAAATTCGGTAAAAAAGGGAAAAAAACCATTGCAGTTGCAGAAGTCATCGAGAAATCCAAACTAATAAAAACAGAAGAAAATCTTTACGACCCACATGTATGGATGGCTCCCGTATTATGGATTGAAGCCATAAAAAAAATTAAAGAAACTCTTATTGAAATTAACCCGACAGCAAAAGAAATTTACGCAGAAAATTATACAACCTATTCAAATACACTTAAAAAGCTGCATAAAAAAACCTTAGAAGATATTAAATCAATCCCTGAAAAGCAGCGCGTTTTAATCAGCGCGCACGATGCGTTTAATTATTTCGGAAAAATTTACGGAATAAAAGTAAAAGCGATTCAGGGAATCAGCACTGCAAGTGAAGCAAGCGCGGGGCAAATTGTTAAACTCGCTGAATATATTGCTGAAAATAAAATACCGGCAATATTCTTAGAAACCTCTGTTCCGGAAAGAACAATAAACGCTCTTAAAAACGCTATTGAGAATAGAGGCTTTAAGGTAAAAATCGGTGGAGAGTTGTATTCGGACGCAATGGGTACAAAAGGTACCGAAACTGGAACTTATATTGGAATGATTAAACACAACGTAAAAACCATTGTCAACGGCTTAAAGAAATGAGTTTTGCAAAACTTATAAATGACATATTTAATGACTATACAATAAGGACAGTTACCCTTGGCTCCGGCATATTGGGGATTATCTCCGGAGTTATCGGCAGCTTTGCGGTATTAAGAAAACAAAGTTTACTTGGAGATACAATTTCCCATGCTGCTCTGCCGGGCATAGCATTGGCTTTTATTTTAACGGGTTTTAAAAGCCAGATTATATTTATTCTCGGCGCGTTGATTGCAGGATGGATTGCAACCGTTTTTTTTATATCAATAACGTCTTTCTCTAAAATTAAAACCGACAGCGCAATGGGAATAATATTATCATCTTTTTTCGGTTTGGGTATTGTATTATTAACGTATATACAAAAAAAGCCGACAGCATCTCAGGCAGGAATAGAAAAATTTCTATTCGGGCAGGCAGCCGCAATTGTAACTTCGGATTTAATAATAATGAGTATCTTCGGAGGGGTTGGAATAATTTTACTTGTTCTTTTCTGGAAAGAGTTTAAAATATCAACTTTTGATCCCGGATTTGCCCATAGTTCGGGATACAACGTTAAAAACCTTAACAGTATACTAACAGGACTAATTGTTATAGCAATTGTAGTAGGCTTACAAACAGTTGGTGTAGTATTAATGAGCGCTATGATTGCATTACCCGGTGCAGCCGCCAGGCAATGGACAGACAGGCTCGGAATGATGGTAATTCTTGCAGGATTGTTTGGCGCGGCAGCAGGAATTTCCGGCGCTCTTATCAGCGCTTATTCAGGCAAGCTTCCAACAGGGCCGTTAATAATAATAATAATTTCACTTTTAGTTTTAATCTCAATACTGTTTGCTCCGGACAGAGGTATAGTATACAAAGCGATACGAATGGCAGGGTCAAAAACAAAACTTAAAACAGATGGAATTTTATTAACTCTATTTGAACTCGCGATGCAGCATAAGGA
>CALGPD010000140.1 GCA_937960625.1 uncultured Spirochaetia bacterium
TTCCTTAAAAATCTATTGCATAGAAAATTAAAGCAAATGGCATAATATACACATGGAACAAAAAAGCTGCTTCCGGGTTAAATATTTCAATAGGTGTTTTAAGTCAGGAGGATAGCCGTGAAAGTTAGTAAAAGTATTTATGTAATAATAGCAATTTCCGTTGCCTTTATGTCTTGTAAAAGCATATCAGACACAGCAAACAGGGCAAATAAAACGAGTAAAATTAATTTCGTTGTTTATGACAGTTCAACCGGACGTAAGATAAGAGGCGCTGATTTGGCTGTTTATAACAGCAGCAATGTATTGATTGCCCGGGGAAATACGGATAATTCGGGTAAAGCATCATTGACAATAAAAACCAATGACAATCATTATTATTTAGTATGCTCTGCAAAAAATTATTCCCGTTTTATTCAAACAACAGGTTTAAAATCCGGCATGAATGAAATTGGTGTAGTATTAATGCCGTGTACAACCATGTTGTTAAATAAAGGTGAAAGAAGAACTTTGGTTGATAGAACCGGCAATGTCCGGCTCAGGGTTAATGCTGATTATTTAAAACGTTTGGATAATAAACCGGTAAAATTTCCGGTGAAAATCAAACTAAGTTATATAAACCCGAATAAAAACCTTGGAAGCATGCCCGGATATAAAATGCTCTCAGAAGACCCTAAAACGAAAAGGGTAATGCCGCTTACTTCAATTGGTGCGGCAAATATAGAAGCATATGATAAAGAAAACGCTCCGGTTAGAATTAAGAAAGGAACGGGCAACGCGACCCAACTTTTCATGATTTTAGCAACAGGGCCGGTAATGCCGTCAGGAGTAAAAACTTGGGAGTTTGATAAAGAAAAGGGATATAGAACATGGCGGAGCACAAAACAAAATATTAGGCTTAGTTTGTTACAGAGAAACCGTTACTATGGTAACAATACTGAGGCTGGTTCTGAATATCGGCTTTGTCAGGATCAGGCAGCATCTGCAGCAGAAAGCGGTTATATGTCTGAAGGAGGTCCTTCAAGGATAATATCGGTAAAAAACGTTAATCTCGTTCCTTTTAACCTTGACGTTCCATGGAAAGGGACACCGGTTAAGTTTTTTCTTAAACGCCTTGCCGGAAAAAAAATGTATTGGGTGGAATTAAACATAAAAACATCAAAGGGGAATTATTTAACGATTTATCCAATAACAGTTAAGAGAAAACCTTTTATACCCAAATTGTTGGTTCCCTCGGCAGGAAAAATAACATTAAACGTCTATATTAAATATAAGGGGAGAAAACTTTATACGAATAATTTTACCACTCCCGTATCCAAAATGTATTACAGATGGAAGAATAAATTCAAGTTTACATACCAGCCCATGGACGGTTCCCCCATGAAATATAAACTATTAGGCACGGTAATATTAAGACGTTAAGTCAATAGGGTCGGAAATTTAACTACTTTCGTAAAATTTGATTTATTGAAGTTTCTATAAATATAACCGAAAAAAGAATAAATGGAAGCGGCAATGGCAATTGCCGCTTCTGATACATTAAATATTTTTATTAATCCAAATTAACTGATTATTATTACAATTATTCATATATTTTATCAAATTACAAACAAAAAGGCTTTGACCCTTTTGATTTAGGAATTCTATGTTTCAAAACGTTTATACAATTTCATTTATAATTTTACTTTTTGCTGTTTTATCCGATTTACTCGTTCCTTTTATTTTGGGGAACAAATATCCCGGATACAGCCATTTACTCCATACAATTAGTACGCTTGGAACGGATGTTAGCCCGGTTAAGAAATATGAGTGTGCTAATTTAGCCGTTGTTGGGATTCTTTTCATAATATTTTCCTTGGCTCAATACTTTACAATTAAAACAAAAAATTGGGCTTTTAATTGGTATTTAATCAGCATAGGGGTTTATGGAGCAGGGTGTATTCTTGCAGGCCTTTTCCCCGAAGATGAAAAAGGGCAGGGGGAAACTGTTAACGGTAAAATCCATGGAATAGCTTCAGGTATAGGTTTCCTTTTTTTAATTGCAGCACCCATATTCGCGGTATGGATTAAAGCGTTGTTTTCAATCGTAATACTTAATATCGCATTTTTTGCACTCGGTTTGTTAAGCTTTATAGTGTTCCTTATTTCAGAAGGCAGGGAAAGAGGAATTTTACGGTACTCCGGATTATTGCAACGGATAAACTTATGTGTTTTATATTTAAGTTTGATTGTTAATTTTTTGGGGTTGAGGTTTTACACATAAATCTTCAATATCTCTCCAAGCCCGGTATTCCGTTTGTCTGTGCTACTTTGGTTTATTGCTTTATCAAAAGCGCTTTTATTTCCAAAAATAATAACGGATTTTTTCGCTCTTGTAATACCTGTATATAAAATTTCCCGTTTCATGAATTCGTTTTTATCCTGTTCAGGCAATACAAGAGCAACGTGATTATATTCACTACCCTGGCTTTTATGCACGGTTATTGCATATGCAAGAGAATAATCGGCAGGGGAGAAAGATTTTTCGCTAATGCAAACGTATTCACCACGGATATAAAAAACGAACTTTAAATCTTTGGTGCTTCCGTTGTTAATGTTTAATGCAATGCCTTGATCCCCGTTGAATAAATCAATTCCTGTTAATACGTTGTATTTATTCTTATTTATTATTACCGGAGCACCATGATAAACGTACTTTTTGTTTTCCTTTTGCATGAAATAATTATTTATTTCCTTTGTATCGTAATTCGTTACGGTCAAAATTTTATTATTACTGTAAAGCGTAAATAATTCCTCAATGCTTTTTCGGAAATCAGAGCCAATAATTTTATCAGTACTGAATATCTTCTGTTTTAACAATGTTTTTATTTTTTCGTTCTGATAATAATTTTCGCGCCAGTCTGCTGTAAAATTTTCAAAACGTTTATCCCGTTGCCCGGCTTGAATAAAACCAACCCCTCCGGTTATTAATTTTTCATTAAAGTTTAGTTCCTGGATATTACAATCTGTATTTCCTGAATTTATTTTGTCTGCTAAATCCAAAATGGGTTTGCCTTCACCTTTTTGCCTGTGTGACTCTGTTAATTCTATTGAACAGGATTTTTTAAAATCAGCAATATCGTTGAATACTTTTCCTAACTCAACCGAAGGCAGCTGGTTAGAGTCACCGAGTAAAACGAGTTTAGTATCTGTATCGAGCGCGCTGATTAGTTTTGTAAACAGAAACAAATCAATCATAGAACATTCGTCGATGATAACGAGTTTATATTTTAGTTTATTATTTTCATGAAAACGGAAATCTTTAGTAATAGGACTGTAACCTAAAAGCCTGTGTATTGTTCTTGCTTCTGGAGGGTTTTCTCCAAGCTTGTTATTAATGGTCTCATAAATTCTGTTTGCCGCGCGTCCGGTTGGCGCCGCAATTGCGGCTTCATGGCTAAGGTTATTCTCATTTAGAAATTTTGTTTTAATGTTGGCAAGAATTATTCCAAGAGCGATTGTTGTTTTGCCGGTTCCCGGCCCGCCATGCACAATTAAAGTGTTATTTGAAATGCTTTTTATAATAGCGGTTTTTTGTTTGTGATGCAGGTTTAGTCCGTTGTCGTTTTCAAATTCGCTTAGTAAATCATTAATTTCATATTCTACTGAATTATTTTTTGGAGTATTATTATTTATACGGTTTAAGTATTTTTTAGCAAAAAGTTTTTCCGTTGTTATTGTCCGGTGAACGTAAAAATACAAACTATCATCTTTAGTCATAACAAAAGGTTTTATGGCTTCATCTTCAATTTTAGAGTTAATACTGCTGATTATTGTAAAAAGTTCCTGCGGAAGATTATTAACGTTTTTTTCAATTACATTTTTGTATTCCAGCACTTGTTTATTATCAAGGCCTAAGCCGGCCAAATCTTTAACAAAGTTTTCACTAAAAATATAACGGGTATTTCCATTCGATTCTGAATTTAACATCATAAATATAAGACAGAATAAAGCATGGTAAAAGTTCTGCTCCTGTATTTCGGCCAGGAGTTCAATAGTATTAAAAGTAAGCCAGTATATATCAGAATTATAATTTTTTAATTCATTCAATAAAACAGTGTCTTGATTTTGTAAAAACAAAGCTGTACCCGTTGACATTATAACTTTCATTCTAACCTCTCGAACTGATAATACTTTTTGCAGTGGAGAATCCAATATTTATATCTTTTGCCCATTGTTCTATTTCATTGAAATCAGGTTTGTTGAAAAATATTCCGCCGCCATTATCTTCAACCCCGCGGATGAATACATAAGCAAGTCCGCCGAATTTTTCATTAAATATTTTTTCAACACTGTCATAGCTTTCTATATTGGAAAATATTGATACCAGCCAGTATAAAACACCTATTGAATATATTTTATATTGCAAATCGTATTTTTTATCCGTTATGTCTTTTTGTAAATTATCACGGCTGTAGTTGTTGTTTTTTATTGTGTCGGTTTTCCAGTCAACGAAATAATATTTTCCATTATGCTCAAATATTAAATCTATTACACCTTTAAACATACCGTCTGAGTTTTTATTTTCGTTGCTCTTAAAATTTTCAATTTTCAATAGATTTTCTGAATGCGGGAATTTAAATTCCATTTCATGAGTTTTTAGATTTTTAGGCAGTTCACAAAAACGTATTATGTTTTCTCCATCCAACTTGATTTTCGTTGTAAGAGTTTTGAAAATATATTCCAAAGCTTTATTGATGTGCTTTTCGTTTTTTATATTGTATCTATTAAAAATGTTTTTTATTTCATCATCAAGCAATAATGAAAAGTCGTTTTCATTTAATTCACCTATTTTTGAAAAATCAATTTTTTCAATTATTTCATGTATGGCAAGCCCGGTTTTTATTCCTCCGGGCAGTTTTTCATCTTTAGATATTTCTTCTTCATCCATTGATTCATAAAAATCTTCGTCCATGCCTGTTTCATTGCTGTCGTCTTCAGTCGGGTTAATATTACCTAAAACAAGTTTTTTTATAACCGAATACGAAAAAACTTTTTCGCAGAAATTTGCCTGAATAGGATTTGCATTGGGATTATTAAAATTTCTTAAAATATAGGATAAATTTTTTATCTTTTCTTTTTCATCTTTTATATAATATTTTAGATACTTTTTTAATTGTTCGGGCAACTTGCTGATTTGGAAATATTTTTCTAATTCGTTGCATATATCAATGTCTTTATCTATACTTTGTTTTTGAGTATTATTTACTTTTTTCAAAATATTGTTAATATCAACAACGGAAAAAATTTTATTGTTCTCGTCTTGTTTTTCAGCATTCCATAAAATACTTTTTTCAGTAATCTCTTCATAAGCATTTAGTAATAAATCTTTAACTTTTTGCCCTTTCTTAAGATTTTCTTTATCATATCCAAACATTTTGAAAATATATTTATACTTTCCGTTTGGAAACTGACTTATATTTCCACTTAAAAATGGCAGGTAAAGTTTAAATTTTGCCCTGGTCATGGCAACATACAACAAGTTTAAGTCTTCATCTATTTGTTCGTTTTTTACTTCATGTAATTTTCCGGTTATATCTATAAGTTTATCACCTTTTTCATCGTGTAAAATATGGGATTTGAAGAAAGCCGGTTTTGTTATTCCTCCATATATAAATACAACGGGGAACTCAAGGCCTTTTGCGGCGTGAATTGTCATAATCTGCACCGCGCTTTTCTCGGTTTCAAGACGCATGAGTTTTTCATCAGCCTCTTCATTTTTGTCGTTTATGTATGTGTTAAGTAGTAAAACAATGTCATATATTGACAATTTGGAATTTAAGGCTTGCGCTAAAAGAAAGTCGAATATATGCTTGTAATTAACGATTTCCCTTTCCCCGTTTTTAAATAATATAAGCCTGCTTATTATTTTTGTTTCATCAATAATTGAACTAAACAGTTGTTCAAATTCTCTTTTTATAGCGAGTTTATGCCATTTTATAAACAAATCAACGTATTTTGAATCAAAATCATCACTCTCTGATATTTTATATATTTCATTTAAACTAAAATCAAAAAAACCGGTAAACATTGCCTTTTTTATATTGCTTTTTACGTAAGGATTGTTAATAGCAACTAACAAAGAATAAATATCGCGGGTCTCTTTTATTTTAAAAAGGCCTTTTTGTTTATAAATACTTGCGGATATTCCCGCTTTGGTTAAATGTTTTTTTACAATAGATGCCTCTTTGCCCGTATAACAAAGAATGCCTATATCATTATAGTTTAATTTAGGAGAATATTTTTTGTCCTTGATTTTATATTCGTATTGAAAATTGGTTTTAAGGTTTTTAATTTCTTCCGCAATGTACAGGGCTAATTCGTTTTTATAAACCGCGGCATTTATTTTTTCTCCTTCATTGTGAAGGCAGTAAAAAACCACACTGGATTTTGCTTTAGTATTTTCCTTTATTTTTAAATCATGCTTTGCGCTTATAGCTTGGTCAACAGTACTAAAACTTTCACTACATCCGGGACAAACCTTGTGAATTTCTGTAAATGTTTTTTTTATGCTGCTAACGATGTTAGGAGTTGATCTGTAATTTTTTTTAAGAGATAGATTTTGCTCTATTCGTTTTTTAGCTTTTTTATAAACATAAACATCCGCTCCCCTAAATCTGTATATAGCTTGTTTGGGGTCGCCCACTATAAATAGTTTATTATCTGTGTTCATAAAAACGTTTTTAAAGATTTTCCATTGATTTTCATCCGTATCCTGAAACTCATCAATAATAGCGTATTTATATTTTTGCCTTAACGCGGTTTTTAATTCTTCGTTATTTGATGCAGCATTTG
>CALGPD010000141.1 GCA_937960625.1 uncultured Spirochaetia bacterium
TAATAATACTTTAGTAAAACAATTATACGGTTTAACTGATGATAGGTATAAGTTCTATAAACCCGGGCAAATCCGGGAGGAGATTTCCAGAAATAAGCTAAAAGTTAAAAGTGACAGTGTGTATAAAAAAGTATATTCATCAAATAATCTGGCCACACCTGAGGCAATTGCAACGCTTTTGCAAAAACTTTATAAAAAGGAATTGTTTTCAGCTGATAAAACAAAACAGGTTTTAGAACTATTAAAAAATGTGGTTCCTGGCAAGCTGATAAACTTTCAAATGCCTGCGCATGCAAAGGTATATACAACGGGTAGTTTTTCCGGTTTTCTAATGAATGATGCAGGAATAGTGGAAACCGGTGATGTTAAAATTATAATTGTAATGTTTAACAATTTTAATAAAGACGGCAGAGCATTAACTCTAAGGCGTTCTATATATATAACACGTCTTGCTTATGAGTATGCAAAGAATCCCGCAGAATTTAAAAAATAAAACTATTTATTCATAGAGACTAAAAACCCATTTAAAAATTTGGATGGGTTTTTAGTACGTTTAAACCAAAAGAGAAATTTAAATATACAGCAAAAGAGCCCATTTTTCCTTCATCTAATTTAAATAAACTGTCTTTTAAAAAACTATTCAATCCCACACTAAGTGTTATAGAAATTTCTCCTGATAAAGAATTTTTAGGAGAAATAAAGAAGAAACCGATTTTAAAGTTTAATCCGATATTTTGTTCTGTTGGAAAGTCGCTGATTTTGATACTTTTGCGTGTACCGGCATTATCAATTGAATATGCGGATAAAGCAAAATCAACGAAAGGGCCCAATCCTGCAAATATTATACTTTTCTTATTAGAAAAGATTTGTCCTACTAAAAAGTACGGCGAAAAAGATAAAAAGTTTACTCTATAGTTTGGTATATTCTTGTCATCTTTCGAAGCAATTTCATAAGATAAAAAATTAAGATTAAGTGAAATCCCAATAAGTGTAGAACGGAGATGTAATAGAAAATTTACTCCTATTCCTCCGCCGTAAAAGAACCCAATTGTATTGTTGTAATTTGTATCTTCTTCCCAGTCTTTTTGCTCGGTATCGAAATAGTGATGCACTTCTTTTTCACCGGTTGGTATGAACGAACTTCCAGCGAATCCGTTAACACTAATATTAAGAATAAAACTATTTTCTTTATATGATAGTTCTTCGTTCTTTTTCAAATTTTCCCGGTATTTTTTATTTTCAGGTTTAGTATAATCAATAACTCCGGCATCTTTATTGGAAGCATGATTGGTTTGAGCGGCAAAAGAATAAACCGGAATAAACATCAAGAAAAATAAGGCAAAAAGTTTGTTTAACATTTTTTCATCCTTGATAATAAAATTTTGAATATTAAAGGTGTTTAACATTTTATGATTAATTTCCTTTCATAATGGAATTAACACCTAAGAAAAAGTATAATTTACAAAAAAGTTTAAATTGAAAAAGAGTAGAATTTATAGTCGTAATTTACAAGCGGGATATTATTATTAGCCGATCAAAGTTTAAAATTGTTATTTCACTTATATACAAAACGGCTTACTTTATCTAGATTTATTTTTATTAAAAGATATTTAATCCAAATGCAAAACTTAGATACAAAGAAAACGAATTTGATTTTCCCTTATCATGCTTG
>CALGPD010000142.1 GCA_937960625.1 uncultured Spirochaetia bacterium
ACGCTAAATAAACCCGTTGTTAATAACCCTGTTCCGGCAATTGCGCCTTTTTTTAAAAAAGACCTTCTTGACATTTCTTTATCTATGTATTCTTTTACGTTTTGCTCTGAAGGAAAATTGTCCATTTAAGCCACCTAATTCAAATGTATTTATACATTAATATACGCTTTTTATTAAGTCAAGGACAATATAAAAATGAAAAATAATTCTAATAATCCGGCAATTAATAATTAAAATTCTTGAATGTTATTCCCGGCGTATTAATTTTATTATAGATGAAAAAAATAATTTTTATACTGCTTATAACTTTAGTCATGTGCAGCAATGAAAACAACGAATTAATTACTCAAAGTAAATATCTTTATAACCTTCCGGTAAACTCTGATTTTTATTTTAAGTTAAACACCGGGTTCTTCAATAAATATAAAAATCTCCATAAGTTTTTCCGTTTTAAACAAATTAATGTTTTTTTTAATTCATTAGGTATAAATTTTATAAAAGACGTTAAATATATATATGGTTCATATTGCTTTAATGACTCAATAAAAAATTCATTTTATTTAAAAGGTAAATTTAAAATAAACAAAATAAAAAAAGCAGTAGCAAATACACATATAAAATTCAACTCTCCTTATTACGATTTTTATGCGTCTAAACTCATAAGCAATTATTCTCTATCAATAAAGTCAGATATAAACATTCTAATATCCAAAAAAGACAGCATGTATAAACGCGTTCCTGACAGCAGGGTAATTTTTAACGCTTTAAATATTCTAAAACGTGTTAACTATCTTAGCCAAAACTGGATATTGATTTACTCAAACGATAATACCAAGGCAATATTAAAAAAATGGCCAATTCTTGAAATATTATCAATGGCGTCATTTTTCAGCGTTTCATTAAATCCAGATAAAGACAACAACGCTTTACTGAAGGTTGATTTAAAAATATACGTTTGGGAAAGCACTTATACCGGAGAAATATTAACCACGCTTGAAAATTATATTAATAAACTTAGTTATACTTACCCCTTAATAAAAAATTCTTTTTATAATCTTAAAACGTATTATAAAGGGAACTTTGCACAAATTACTTTTTCTCTCAACCTTAACAAGCTTAAAATAACTGAATAGAATAAATAATTACTAAAATTAATATTTTAGTTGATTTTTTTTTTATAAACAGGGTATTATTATACAGCAGAAAATATACTAACTCATATTAGGAGGATATAAATGGCAGATGCAAATATGGTCCGGGGCGCAGGACAAACACTTAAACATTCAAAAGCTCATCATACTAAAAAAAATAACTTATCCCGCGGCGGATACGGTAAAATGAAATTAAATTATTCAAGAGGCGCTGTTGCTAGCGGACAATACCGTAAACCCGGATTAATTTTAAGTAAATCCAAACATGGTAAACCCATTAGATACAGCCACGAAATATCGATTCCATACTGGATGTGGATTATTATTGCAGTAATTATTCTTGCAATTATTTTAATGATTGCACTTTAAATGCGCAAAACGGGAATAATATTTGATAATAAATACCTCCGCCATAACACAGGCGGAGGGCATCCCGAACGCCCTGAACGGCTTAGTGCAATAAAATCAAAACTTATAGATAACCGCCTTTATGATTACTTGTTAAAAATACCGGAAAAAAAAGCCGAAACATCAACGATAGCTGAAATTCACTCCTCAAAATATATAAGCAGAGTGGAAAAAGAAATAACTTCAGGAGTTAGGTATCTTGATTCAATGGATACCTCTGTTTGTATAGAATCATACTCCATAGCATTATACGCTGCGGGAGCCGGGCAAAGCGCTGTGGATGAAATTATGAAAGGAAACATTGACAACGGGTTTCTTTGCATAAGGCCTCCCGGACATCATGCGGAGAATTCCTCGGCAATGGGTTTTTGTATATTTAACAACATTGCCATTACTGCAAGATATATTCAAAAAAAATACAGTATTGAAAGAGTGATGATTCTTGACTGGGATGTTCATCACGGTAACGGAACACAAAACGCTTTTTATTACGATAATTCTGTATTATTTATTTCTCTTCATCAATACCCGCATTATCCGGGTACAGGAAGAAAAAATGAAACGGGGAAAGGCAAGGGAAAAGGATATACTGTAAATTTTCCCATGAAATCGGGAAGCAATGATGATGATTATAATAAACATTTTCAAAACGAAATAATACCGCTTGCTCAAGATTTTAAGCCGGAATTTGTTTTGATAAGCGCGGGATACGACGCGCATAAAAGAGACCCTTTAAGCGGAATACGTTTATCAAGTGAGGCTTTTACAAGTTTTACTAAAATTATGATGGACATTGCGGATAAACACTGCGGCGGTAAAATCATAGGTTTTCTTGAAGGCGGGTATGATTACACAGGGCTTTCAGAAGGCGTTTATAACACCATAAACACTTTACGTTCTTATTAATTATAAATCATTTTCTGTTAAACAGGCAAACACGCTTCAATTGCTTCAGCAACATTTTTCATCAATTCATTGTATATTTCACCCTGAGTTGCACAACCTTGGATTGCGGGTACTTCTGCCCAATAACCACCTTCATGTGCTTCATGTACAACGACTTTAAATTTCATGCATATCTCCTAGA
>CALGPD010000143.1 GCA_937960625.1 uncultured Spirochaetia bacterium
ATTGTGGTCTTATTATGATTGCAGCAGCGGCAATGAGGCCGGTTATATTTTATACGGTATGGTTCTTAATCAAATCCATCATTATGATAATACAAGAAAAGAATTTTCTGATATTTTATATAAAACGAATCTTCAAGCTACTGATTTATTTACAAAAGTATTAAATAATTTACCCATTGCAGTTTTTATTTTTGATCCGGTAAATCATGCTTTTTATTCAAATAAGGAATATAATAATTTTTTCGGGCAAGGTAATAATATTAACGATATTGAAATATTTTCTGAAATTAAAAAGAATTTAAATAAAAACGAAAATATGAATGAGAAAATTTTTGATAAAAAAGAGATTGTATTAAAAGTAAAGGGTGACATAAGATATTTTGATTTGACAATTTTTAAAAACAAAAAGTATTTGGAAGATTATTACGTTGTTTGCGGAATACTTGAAGATAAAACACTTTATAAAAAAATTGACAGAGCTATTGATGAATCTCATCAAAGGCTTGAGCGGATTAATTCACTAAAGGATGAATATTTAAATTATATTTCTCATGAAGTGCGGACTCCTTTAAGTATCATTTCATTATACACCAGCCATTTAATAAATCAATATATTGATCAAAAATATGTTAGAAAAATATTGGAAAATATAAGGCAAAGTGTAGATGATGCTGATAGAATTATTGATGATATAATGGATATTTCAAAAATTGAAGCCGGATATATGAAAATAAATAAAAACGAATTTAATGTAGAAAAATTGGTCAGAGGAGTTTCTGAAGCATATAAAAACAAAATAAGTGATGATATTCATATTGATTTTGAAATAGGGATTAAAACTATATATTCTGATTCTAAAAGAATTAAGCAGCTGTTAAATAATTTATTATCTAATGCAATTAAATATACTAAAAAAGGAAGAATTTTAATAAAAGTTGAGCGGAAACAGGAAAATGCCGTATTCAGTGTTGAGGATACGGGTATTGGAATAGAAGATGATAACTTAAAAAAAGTATTCATTCCGTTATTCAGGGAAAACAGAATTAAAAAGACAAGCGGAATGGGAATTGGGTTGTCTATCTGTAAAAAAATATTATATCACTTAAATGGTAAAATTACTGTTCAAAGTAAAAAAAACATTGGCAGTAAATTTATTTTTATGATACCTATATAACATTAGTTTAAAATTTTCATTATATTGAGAATTTTATTCATTTATAAAACAAGATTAGAGAGTGTTTCGAATAATTTTAAAATAACTAAATTGGTAAATCGGGTAAATGAATTATAATATATTAATAGTAGATGATGATGAAAAATTTTCTAACGCGTTATCAATAGTTTTGTCTAATAAACATAGATCATTTTTTCACGCATATAATGGTGCGCAGGCAAAAAAAATATTTAACAGCAATGCTATTGATATTGTATTGCTGGATGAAAATTTACCAGATATTTCCGGCCTGGAACTCATGAAAACGTTAAATCTCTCTGATAATGGTATTCCCGCAATTTTTATTACTGCTGTTAAAGATACGGATCTAATCGTTAACTCTATTAAAAACGGAGCTTTTCACTATGTTGTTAAACCGTTCGACAACGAAGAAATCCAACACTTACTAAATAATGTTATTGAAACTATATCCCTAAAAAATAAAATTAATCAAATGTCTAAAGGTTTTATTTCTGTTCGAACTCCTGTGTTCTTAGGTGTTTCTGAAAGTGTTAAACATATATATAGTCAGATTGATAAACTTAAAAAGCATGCGTTTTCTTCGTTATTATTAACCGGCGAAACGGGTACAGGCAAAGGGAATCTTGCTAAATTTATTAATTATCAAATTAACCGGGATAATACCGGTTTTGTACATATTTCCTGCGCGGATATTCAACCTAATCTTCTTGAAGCCGAGTTGTTTGGATATGAAAAAGGGGCTTTTACAGATGCTAAAACGCGGAAAAAAGGACTTTTTGAAACAGCACAAAACGGTATATTGTTTTTAGATGAAATTGATGCAATGCCGCTTGACTTGCAGAAAAAACTTTTACACTTTTTGGATAACAAAACTATAAGAAGGCTAGGCGGTAATACTGAAATTAAACTCGATGTGCGTTTAATTACTGCAACGAATTCAAATCTTGAAAATTTGGTGGAACAAAATGTTTTTAGAAAAGATTTATTTTACCGTTTGAATATGTTGACAATAACTTTACCACCGTTAAGGCAGCGCAAAGAAGATATCGAGAATTTAGCTATTCACTTTATCAATTTTTTTAACCGTACTTTCCATAAAAACGTAACAAGTGTTTCTAAGGGCGGAATAAAAAAACTTAAATCTTATAGTTGGCCGGGAAATATCCGTGAGTTAAAAAATGTGATTGAGCATGCAATGATTTTTACGGATACTCAAGAAATTAAAGAGCAAAATATTATACTTCATTTAGAAACAACGGATTTATCAAGTAATTACCCTAAAACAAACCATGCTAACGGTAATGTATTTTTAGAAAATTCTCAAGACTTTTTTACTCTTCAAGAAATGGAAAAACAATATATCAAGAAAGTGCTTGATTATTGC
>CALGPD010000144.1 GCA_937960625.1 uncultured Spirochaetia bacterium
TAAGTATGAAAGTTAAGATTGGATGTTTACGTTTTGATTTCGGTTTAATCCCTCCGACAAACTCTACGGCCTCTGCGTTAAAAAAAATCCTGCTTTTGCTTGAAAACAGGAATACTTGCTTCAAGCCAAATTCATTTTGCGTTAATCTGGCGTTCCTTGCAAAATATATTGTAACCAAACTAAATCAAGATTGTATTTGAATTAGCTTCGATAATTCTTTTTAATATCAGAGTGAATCCCCTGAATCTGTGGGCAGTTTTTTTATCTTCATCTGAGGGTTAATTATCTGGGTACGCCGCGGTAACAAACTGTATGAACCTGCGCGTTCGCGTCATCGTCACTGAAATAAGTTATGCGTTTTACGTTGCTTCCGTCTCTGTTCATGGAATAAAGTTCATAATTACTCGCGTGGGGCGCTCTCGCGCTCATGAAGTAAATTTTTTTTCCATCAGGAGACCAGACAGGGTGTCTGTTCGCGCCTGTGAATGTGAGCTGGGTTATTGAAGGGCCGGGATAAGGCGAAACGAAAATATTATTTGAAGTGAAAACTATGGTATCCGTTATAGTTTGGGTCATCCAATTTTTTTGCATGACTATATATTTTCCATCCGGAGAAAATATTCCGAAATTGTAGATGGGGTTGCTGGGGGATACCAATGGTGTATCAGTTCCGGAAGATATATTATATATTCTTAACTTCCAGTTTGACTCGTTATAAAGAATTGTATTGCCGTCCGGGTGGCAGCTTGGATACGTTTGATGTAATCCCCTTGAGAATAATATAGAACCGTTATTAAAATACATGTCGTCATAAACAAATAATTCATAATTACCAAACGGGCCATACATCCATTTGCAGACTAGTACCTTGTTTGATATATTTCTCATCCATGTTCCGTAATATACACTAGTACCCGTATTATCTATATGCCTTTCATTGCTTCCGTCAGAATAAATAATGGCACCGTATTTTCCTCCTCCATCATTTAATCTTGTAAAAATTATTTTTCTTCCGTCCTGTGATACGGAAGGGTAGGCGCAATTAACAAAGGTTTCATTTAAAAGTAAAGACATTTTTTTTTCAGTATAAGTTAAACGGGTGAGGTTACTTCCGTCTTTATTCATAACGTAAAATTCATAGTTGTTTTTTTCATGAGATGAAAATTTAATAGATAAGATTATATCCCAGCTTGAGCCTGCGTTGGAGTGAAAAATATCACACGCGGATAGAAAAATAATTATAAATATTGTCAGTCTTTTTAAATATTTCATAAGCATATACCGCAAAATGACGTTTTATTGTAACATGTTTTATAAGTATAATAAAATACAAAAAATAATAATATAAATAAATTTATTACCCATAATATTACTAAAAGGTAAGAATTTATATTTTCCTGAATATATTTCATATCAGTGCGGGCTTATTATTTTACTCCAAAAAGCAGGCTGAAATTTAAATAGAAAGAAAACATTTTGCTTCCGGTTTTAACCGGGTCGTTATAAGCAACGAAGTTATTAAACTGGTTTCTAATTGAAAAACTGATGTATAAATACGTTGAACTTGCTATTCTGAACTTATACCCCGCGCCGAAAACAAATCCGATGTCCGGCATGGTGCAGTTTTCCGTATTAAAATCATCGCCTGAAGTACTGTCTCCGGAAAATTTAGCTGATAAAATAAAACCGTAATACGTTCCGGCGTAGAAGTTAAAACCGCCTACTCGTAAAACCGGCGCTAATAATAAACCTAAATACAATAATTTATATTCTTTGTACTGGCCTGACGTATTTTCTTCTCTAGTATTGTAGTAATACGCTTCAATATCAACGATAAAACCCAGGGTTTTAGTAAAGTAGAAAATAGACCTTGCTCCGCCGTGGAAAGATAGTTTGGGTTTAATAGTAGCATCGGTTAAGATTAGTGATGTTTGGGAACCAATGCCCACACCCAAATTAAGGCCGATAAGAATGGATTTTTTTTCTTTATTTATTCCGTTGTTTTGATTTGATTGCTGATTCTTTTTTTTCGTTTTATTATCATCAGGGATTTTTTCCGGCTCCTGAATACTGATAACCGCGGCAATTCTTTTGTTATTTAGATTATTGCCGTATAAAGTGAAATGTATTGTAAAAATTAAGGCTAACACCATTAGAATTCGCATATCAAATCCCCTGTTATTTTGATAAATTAAATAGAAAACCCGTTTTAACGTATACAGCTAAAACCTGCCCTCCGTCATTATTTTTCTTTAAAGTATTTATTTGATATTTTATTTCTAAACTAACTAACAACGCGAAAGATTTAATATCAAAAAACATATACCCGCCGCCCGCGGATATACCGATATCCGGATTTTTAAAAGTTTTGGGGCTTGCGTCAACACCGGCTACACTGTCTACATCGGAAAAAGCAATAATACCGAAATAAACACCTGTATGAAAAAAGAAATTTCTATACTTGATTGTTGGTAGAATTGATATATAAGTATATATC
>CALGPD010000145.1 GCA_937960625.1 uncultured Spirochaetia bacterium
GATTAGATATAAATAAAGTGGGGCACGTTAAACTGGCTTATACTCAGGGGCTTGGAAACGCAAATTTAAATAGAATAAAACAAAAAGTAACTAATTTTTAAAGTTAATTATAATTTTTAATTAGAAAGGAAGGATAAATGAAAAAACGATTTTTTGTAGTTTCCTTATTCATGATAATGATATTGTCAATATCATGCGGCGGGATAGAACTAAAGTACACTAAAAAAAAGATAACTCTTCAAGACATTGATTATGGTTTCAATGTTAAACACGCCGATCTTGGCGGACAAATTGGTAAAATTGCATATATCGACGAGGGAAGCGGTGATAAGACTTTACTGTTTATTCACGGTATAGGTAACTATGCGAAATATTTTTATTACCAGATTAAACATTTTATGAAAAAATACAGAGTAATTGCTATTGACATGCCGGGATACGGTAAATCTTCAATAATACCTGAAACGAGATATAGTATGCCGTTTCATATCAGCGCGGTGAGAAAATTTATAAAAAAACTTAATTTAAAAAATCTTGTAATTATCGGACATTCTTATGGCGGCGGAGTTGCTGTAGGAACAAGCTATTATAACAAAAAAATAGTTAAAAACGCGGTTTTTATAGCTCCACTCGGGCTGCAAAAATTTAATAGGGCAACAATTGATTATGTTAAACAAAATTATCAAAGCCTTGTAGCGCAGAGAACAAAAGTAAATTATAATCTCGATGATTTTATCAATAAATGGCACGAGCAATATATTACAAGGCGGACTAAAATAACCGATGATTTCTTAAGGGAATATCTTAATATAATCTATTCAAGAGAAATCGATAAAATAGCGGGCACAAAAAACAAGGTTATCCGCACCGGCATGAAAAACACGGCTAATTTTCAATTGAGAACCATGTTCAAACGAATGCCTTTTCCGGTGTTAATAATATCAGGCGATAATGATAAAGCAATTCCAATGCGGGAAGCTCCCCAGTGGACACAGGAAAACCCGGAATCATTCTGGCGTAAAATTGCAGGCTTAAATCCAAAAGCAAAGTATAAAATAATTAAAAACTGCGGACATATACCGGTAATTGAAGCACCGGATACATTAAACGAAATAATTGAAAAATTTCTAGTAAATAATTAATCTTCACAAATCACAAAGAGGTTACCGTGGCATTATTTGTCGCGGTAACCGTTAATTAAATCGTAATATTTCTTAAGTTATGAGTTCATGTATTTTGTAAATAAAGGCCCGTATTGCAGCTGCAATTCCTGATTGCTTTGAATTCTTCCCATCCAGCCTGATTGAACAGTTAACCATGTCCCTTGTTTTACACCCTGAGATTCAACGAATGGAACAACATCATCTAAATTCATTTTGCCTTGTTTTCCTAACTTTGCGGAAAGTTCAGCGAATTTTTCAAATGTTATGCCTTCAATTGGCTCAAGAATCGGATCATCCGGTGATAGTGCCATATTCACTCCTTATACTACACAAAATTTGATATAACATCATAGTTAATGTTTAAATATATGTCAATGTTTTTAAAAAGCCGGTAGCAAAATATTAAAAAATAATGATATAAAATATTGACACAATTTTTATAAAACTGTATGCTCAATTATAATTTGAAAAATTTTGTTCAATAATCAAGGAAAGCTATTTTTACAAAACGGAGTTAATTATGTTTGCGTATAAATTTTCAGGTACAATGGTTATGCTCATGGGTATAGTTGTAGCGAGTATGGCAACGTTTAGCAGCGCGACGTGGAAAAAAATCGGCATTAACGTTGTTGAAAACGGTATAGTTACAAC
Source organism: uncultured Spirochaetia bacterium (assembly GCA_937960625.1). Classification (GTDB taxonomy): domain Bacteria; phylum Spirochaetota; class CALGPD01; order CALGPD01; family CALGPD01; genus CALGPD01. The sequence goes on from CALGPD010000145.1 coordinate 1,815, forward strand.
GGGAACTGTAATTGATATTAACAAAAAAGGAATTTACCGTGCCCCTTTTGTGCGTTTTAAAGCTAAAAACGGACGGACTTATCAATTTTTAAGTCAATTTGACAGGAATCAGGATTTGTTCAATTTGAAAATAGGGCAAAAAATCGAAATAATTTATGATGAGAAAAACCCCAATATTGCCCAGGAAAATACTTTTTGGGCAAGATACGGCCCGCGTGTAATTCCCGCGGGAATGGGCGCGGTTATGTTCTTAACCGGACTTTTTGTATTTACCCGTGGACGCAGAAGAAGGCGTTATTATTATGATTAGCAATGCCAATCAACCGACCCCAAATAAAAAAACGGCTGCAAAAATGACAGCCGTTTAATATCTATATTTTATTAAACTCGGGTTATTTAATTTCTACAATTCTTCCTCTGCTTTTTCCATGCGAACGCCGTACGTATGGGCCGAAAATGAATTTCAATACTTGGGATACTCTGATACAGGTATCTCCTCCGGCTTTACATACGAAATATGTTATGGTAAACACGTTGTCTCTTCTAAGTGAGCCTCTAACCCATGTTGTGCCGTTTTTAAAATATTTGTTAATAAATTTTGCGTTGAATTTTTTAGTCTGGCCTAGAGCCATAACTGTAGTGTTGTTTAGGATTTTATATCCGGGTTTTGCTTTAAGTTCAAATACAATTGACCTTCTTCTGGACAATCTTCTTTTTCTTTTATTAACCCATGTAATATTTCTATTTCTAACTTTCAAAGAAATGTGTTCGTTGTTATAAACAGCGTAATATTCTGTGTATGAGGACGCGTATACAGAACCGGCTATAAAAACACATGCTAATATAATAATAATGTAAATCTTAGTTCTTTTCATCTGTTCTCCTTTTTAAATAAATACAAATAATTTCATATAACATTCTAAGCATATTAACACCGAGTAAAAAATAATAAAAGATTATTTTAAAATATGAAAAATAATTTTATGAGTTTTGTTGACTTAAACAAATATTAACACATTTTTAGCTATCTCTTTCTTACAGCAATAAAACGCAATATATGTTCATGCGGGCCCTGGCCGTGATTTTCACGGTCATTTATTATTCCTAAATCCAATATTTCAAAATTAGTAAAATGATTTTTTATATCCTGTTCATTGAAATAATGAACCGGCCTGCCCGGCTTGCTTTCAAATGTGTTTTCTTCAACACACTGGCCTTTGCCGTAAGAAGCTTCTTTTTCTGAAAATACAACGAAAAAACCAATACCGTTTTGCTTAAGCTGCTGTTCGCAAACTTGTATAAACTTTTTTCTCTCAGCCAGTTTAAATAAATGCAAAACGTTAAAACAGTATATCGCTTCAAAAAACTCGTTGTCAGCAAATACATCAAGCGCTGATTGGTTCTTGACCCGGATATCCGGTGCTTGTTCTTTTAGAATATTGATTGCTGTAGGCGAAATCTCGGTGCCTGCAACGTCATAGCCCTTGTCTTTAAAAAACAACGCGTTGCGTCCATAACCTATACCGGGGATATATACGTTATGTACACCGTGTTTATTAAAAATATCACGCGCAATGTTTACTGAATTACTCGGTTCCCCGCCCCACACTTTTCCTTCAGCTTTGAATCTATTTTCCCAAAAATCCGTTGTCACTT
>CALGPD010000146.1 GCA_937960625.1 uncultured Spirochaetia bacterium
CGCTTTTATTATTTCTATTTAAAACCAAATGGGATTGCTTCGCAGACGCCCGTGGGTGACTAAGCTTTGGAGTGTGCTTGCTTATGATTTTACTCGTAGGATTTATACTCAAATGGCAAAAACCGGTATCTCTGCCAGGAGCTTTTGCGTCGAAGCAGTCTCATTAACAGCCGACCCTAAAATGATTAACTTTAAATTAAATCACGAGCCGCCTATGCCGATGCCTGCTGTTAAATATATCCCCGCGTTCATATATATCCAGCTTCCGTTAATATCATCATTTACTATATCAACCAATGAATATTTTATATCAAGGCCAAAAAAATATCTGGGTTTATTACCGAAATACGCTGTTATGGAAACAACAATGCCTAAATCGTTTTCCCTGTATTTTTCAGAAGGGTATTTTACCCCGGCCTCTGAAAGCGTTGTTTTAAAATGATAGCCCAGATAAAAACCAAGGCCTAAGAATAAAAACTTAATCCTCATTGACGCGATAAAGTTAAATTCAAAAAAATGCAAATCATATTTATTATCAAGTTCGCGCGCGCCTTTTTTAATATACTCGGCATCAAAGATTAAACGTACACCCGCCTTGCGTATATAAAAATAACCTCTTATACCGCCGCAATAACTGAAAACAGGTTCAAACGATTTGTTTTCCCGGTCTTCATGCAACGCGTTAATATTCGCAATACCGATACCGGCTTTAATTCCCACAAACCATAAATCGTGAATGCCCTTGACTGAATCGTGATCAATTACCTCACTGACATTCCCTGGGCGTTGGGGAAAATCTTCAGGAGCCGCGCCGAAACAAAAAGCTTTTATTGAAAATAATAAAATAATGAATACAAAAAATGTTCTCTTCATTTATTCACCGTGTTTAAAAGATATTTATTATACGTTATTTTTATAATTTTATTTCATTTTCTGCGTTATGTGAAGTAAAAAAAATACCTCTCTTTACAAAAAGAGAGGTATTTATATGGGTAGTATATTTCTACATTAAAACTAAACCGAAGTTCAGATAAAGGCCCCAGTTCTTTGTTTTTACATCTCTGTCGTCAGGATGGTAATAAATGTCTTTATAAGACTGTTCAACAATATCGGTAAAACCGTATTTAATGTCTAAGCCCACAAAAAACATACCGAATTTCATACCAACGGTTAAAACAAGGCCGAAATCAACGTCTTTAAAATATTCAGCGCTTCCCTGATCGACATCATTTATTTCTAAATTACTGTTGATTTTAAAGCCCGCGTAAATACCGAGGCCGGCAAAAATATTGCCGAATTTGACTGCAAACATAAGGTTTACATCAATATAATCCAAATTAAAAGTTATTTTATCATAACCACCATAGTAATAATCATCAGTAGAAGAACCTTTTCTTATATACTCTACATCTACCATAATACCGATAGGGCCGAAAAAATAACCGAGGCGTGCGCCTATTTGCCAGCTAAATTTAAAACCATAACCAGTTTTAACATCACTATCTGGATAAGACTCAAATATATTAGAAATACCAATACCGACTTTAACAGCGAACATCATTCCGCCGCCGCGTGACCCGCCGCCACCGCCGGAAGCTTCTTCCGCGGGCGCGCTTCTTGACCTGCTTACATCAACAGGGTCTTCCTGCGCGAACATGCTGACAGATGCCAATAAAACTATTACTAAAACCGCAATAATTTTTAGATAACTCTTTTTCATAAAAAAACTCCATTACTTTTAATTTAGTCTGGGCAGGCTACGCCTGCATAACTATTTTAACACATCAAAATTGAAAATACGAAAAAAAAATTAAAATTTTATTAAAAATATATCTTTTCTAACCATTATTAATTGTTAACAATATTTTTTACTGAATTTATTATGAATAACTACAAAAAAATATTGAATTTATTTATAATCCTTAACAGCAAAATAAACCGGAATATACACAAAATAAATTCTGATTAAAACTAAAATTAATACTTTAAGTTAAAATTTTCGGTTTAACATAGAACAGAAAACGTTTATAGCATTAGAAAAATTAAGCTTCAATATCTTCTTGAACTGTGCTCATCCTGTAGTGAATAACAAAGTAAATACATCCCGGTATGTTTTAAGCTAATACCAAAAACCTGTATTAATCCGTGTCAAAATTCTTCTCTTCTACTACACAGCAGTTTTTAAATGAATTTATTATAAATATCTTTAAAAATTTATAAGATTAACTTATATTATAAACTTTACTATGGAATATAAATGTATTATTCTTAAAAAAATAAAAATCCATGAAACGAATATTCTATAGCAGTGTTAAAACATTTTTAATAAGGAATATTAAACCGGAGTTAAAATTACTATGACTATAAACAAAAAAATATATAAATCAGCAATCTTTTTAATCATTATATTATTTTTATCCGTTTCCGCGTTTTCTGCCCGAAGGCCCAAAGACGCAAGTTCGGAATATGAAAGAACCAAAAAAAACTTGCAGGAAGATAAAGAAAGCCTTGATGAAAAAAGCAAAAGGTTAATCAATGAAAGGCTGAGAATGCTCTATCACCCTCCTTTTCACATTGGTTTATCATTCGGTATGGGTTTTACCGGTGTCAGCCTTCCCAAGGGTTATAATTCAGAACCTAATTTAAGCTATACTGCGGCTATTGAAGGCACAAATTATTTTAGCAAAAACTTCGCGATATACTTTGCTGTTGGCTGGAACAGATTTAAAGGTTATTTTGATGATGATAACGGAAGCAGCACGGATTATTTATTTGATTATCTTACTATTCAGGTTGCGCCTTTACTATTCTATAAAGACGCAATTCTTTTTGCAGGCCCTATACTCGGTATAAATATAAATGATGAGCGGACTGGTTCATATCCCAGATATGAAATGAATCCAATAAACATTGGAATTTTTATAGGAGGCGGATACCGGATTAATTTTCTCTATAGAATTAGAATGCATATCAGCCTTGAATTCAGATATTTCTTCATGAAATATATGGACGCTGTGAAAAGCGCTTATAAACCATACAGCCTTTTTATTAAGTTGTCAATCTTATACGGAATAGGCGCTTATCCAAAAGAATAATTTTATACAGTTAGTTCTGCTATCAAATTAAACAATTTTTCAGCATTAACGGGTTTTTCAAGATAGGCATCAAAGCCTAGCTTGAGGAATTTTTCTTCATCATTCTGCATCGCGTATGCGGTAAATGCAACCACTGGAATTTTCTTGTTTATTGATTTTATTCGTTTAAGGCATTCAACACCGTTTATTTCCGGCATTTGTACATCCAATAATATAATATCATAATCACTTGACTTTTCAATCATTTTAATCATTTCACGGCAGTTTTGAAAAGTCTCTATTTTATAAGGGCTTCTATTTATTATTAACTTTGATAAGTGCATGAGTATTAAAGGTTCGTTATCAACAACGATTATTTTAAGCATACGCTTATTTCCGGAATACAGCTTATCCTTTTGAGGGCTTGCCTTAAATTTTTCTCCATCAGGGCCGCCTAATTCCGCAGGAATAGTAAAATAAAAACTTGTGCCCCCGGAAGTTTCACTTTCAAACCATAAAGTTCCTCCAAGCAAATTTATAAGTTTTTTGCATATTGACAATCCAAGGCCTGCGCCTTGATATTTTTTTGTGTAACCGGATTCTCCACTTGTAAAACTGTCAAAAATTTTATCTTTAATTTCATCTGAAATACCAATACCCGTATCCTGAACTTTAAACACATAGCAGTATTTTTTTTTCTTTACCTCAAGTTTAATTCCCCCTTTAGCAGTAAATTTTATTGCATTACCTATAATATTTCCAAGTATCTGGTTTAAACGTGTTTGGTCTGTAAAAATAAAATCAATGCCGTTTGTATTTATCTCAAAATATAAATTTCTTTCTTTTATATTCAAAAGATATAAAGAACGTAAATCATCAATTAAAGACTTTAAGTTAAACGTTGACATTTTAATTCTGGTTTTTCCCGCTTCTATTCTTGAAATTGAAAGAATGTCATTTAATAACTTTAATAACCTTTGCCCGGATAATCTCATAATATGGAGGTTTTCAATCTGCTCCTCAGTTAAATTATCATCCTGCAATAAAAGTTCATTGAAACCAAGAATCCCGTTTAAAGGCGTTCTTATTTCATGAGACATATTTGCAAGAAACTCGTTCTTTAATTTATTTGCCTCTTCGGCTTTTTCTTTTGCAACGGCAAGGTCAGATTCAAATTTAACTCTATTACTAATATCCGTAAAAACAATAATACCTGCTCTTACCTTTTTATGTTCATCGAAAATTGGTGAAGCCTTAGCATTTATTGCTATTAATTCTCCGTCATCTCTTTTTATCATTAAATCCTGTTCAACGTGTTCACTTTTTAATATTGCTTTGGTAAGGGGGAATTCCTTTGGCAAACATGCGGTTTTTCCATCGACATGAAAAACCTGCCAAATCTCAGTAAAATTAAAAATATTTATATCTTCAATTAATTCTTTTTCTTTTTTGCCCCTAATCTCAAAACCGGCTTTATTCACATAACGCAATTTTCCGTCCAGAGCCTCGGCAATGGCAATGCCTGCCGAACTGTTATCCATTGCTTCAAGCAATAAATCCTTATATTGTTTCAACTCGCTTTCTTTTAACTTTGATTCGGTGATATCAAGAACTGTTCCAATAAAATAATCAGGATTTCCTTGCCTATCACGTATTAAATTTGCGTCAAGCAAGCCATACACGGTATATCCATCTTTATGAATGAATTTCTTCTCAATTCTGAAATGATCTATAATTCCTTTTTTTAAATCATTTTGATATTTTAAATTCTCAGGTAAACTTTCAGTATGCGTTATACTCTTAAATGAAATTCCAATCAATTCTTCTTCTCTATAACCTATCATATTACAATAAGCCGGGTTCGCGCTTTCAATAATAAAGTCAAGTGATACTCGTGCAATACCCATAGGAATATGATTATATATTTTTCTAAACCTTAATTCACTTTGCGCTACCGACAGTTCAGCTAATCTTCGGTAAGTGATATCTTTAAAAACTCCGTCAATTCTATACGAATCGTCATTTTCCTTAAACACAAGTTTACAAATAACCTGTACGGATATTAAATAATCCTGCCTGGTTTTTATTCTTATTTCTAGAATCAAATTTTTGTTTTCATGTAAATTCCGTAACCCAATTTTTAATAATTCCCTGTCCTCTGGAACAATTATATTCAAAAACTCTTGGGGATTGTGAATAAGATATTCTGAGGTGTAATCGCAAAGCTGCTCAATAGAATCGCTAATGAAATCAAGCGAATAGTCAGGCAGATTTAATGACCATATGACATCAACTACATTACCTAGAATATAATCTAACTTATCTTTAGATTTAATAATTTCCATTTCACTTTGAAATATTCTCATTGAATGACGGATTGAACGTTTTAAACTTCGGGGAGTTAATTCTGATTTTATTATGTAATCATGAGCACCGAGTTTTAAAGCCTGCTCCGCAAGCTTTTCTTGCTTCTCAGTGCATAATATTATTAAAGCACATTTATTTAATCCGGATTTTATTTTTTCAAGATTATTTAAATTTTTCTTTTCATGCTTGATGAAATCTAAAATTATAAAATCAAAAACTAATTCGTTATCAAGCTTATTTATTTCATTTATTTCTGATAATACAAAAACATTTATATCCGGACTGCTAATACTGTTAAGTATTTCTTCAATGTTTGATGAAATATCCTTATCATGGGCAATAATTAAGACATTTATTTTAGTACGCATATGTTATTTCCGGGAACATACTTGATTAACAAAATATTTATTTAATATGCTTTTCACGTTGTCAATAGTTAAGGGTTTTGAAAAATACTCATCGCAGCAAGAAATATCCGTAACTATTTCACTTTTATATAAAGTGGAACAAAGCAAAACCGGTATTTTTTCTGTTTCAGGTTGGGATTTTAAATATTTTGTCATCTCGATACCATTTATCTCCGGCATATTAATATCTGATATTATAACATCCGGCATTATTTTTTTACAAAATTCAATTCCCTGAGCACCGTCTTTAGCAAAATACAAATTATTAATAAATTTTGAAAAAATTTGTTGATAAAATAAAATGGTTATTTCTTCATCTTCAACAATTAATAATTTTACATTTCTTTTCCTATACTGTAAATCTGAAATCATAATTAATCCTGATATTAAAATTTTACATTCTTAATTCTCCCGGAAAATGTTAAATTTTTCGATTAATTATTTATCATGGCTATATTAAATATTTAAATAATTTATATGTCAAATCCTTTTTTAATTCATAATTTTTTTTCGGGATTTACAGCTAAAATTACTAACATTAACTAAAATTCTTCAATATTTTGACTTAACTCATCAAATTGTTTTATCTCCTGTTGGGAAAAAACTTTTTCAATATCGATAATTATTATCATTTTTCCATCAAGGGTAACAACGCCCTGAACATAATTATTATCTATCATAGTTGAAAAGTTCACTGATTGTTTAACATCCTTTTGTGAAATTCTTATTACTTTGGAAACTTTATCAACAATCATTCCAACCTTTTTATCTTCAACCTTTACAACTATAGTACGTTTTAATTTTTTCTCCTCTATTTGTTTTTCTTCTAAACGCTGCCTTAAATCTACAACGGGAATAACTTCCCCGCGTAGATTTATTATGCCTTTTAGGAAATCCGGAGCTTTCGGGAGCTTTTGAATTTCTTCTATTCTAATAACCTCTAAAACCTTTTCAATGCCTAATGCATAATCATCGCTGCCTATTGAAAAACTTATTATTTGCATTGTATCATTCCCGGATACGCTGTTTTCATAAGAATTCATAACACTTTGATTTAAACTCATGCAACCCCCTGAGTTGTTTTCACAGTAACTTGATTGGTTTTATTTCCATCATTCTTGCTTATCTGCACAGGAGCTTCAAGTTTCTTATGCCCGTTTGAACTGATTTTAAAAGCCTCAATCATTGTTTTAATACTTTCTGCTTGAGACTGCAATTCTTCTGTGGAAGCTGCCATTTCTTCTGCTGACGCACTTGTACTTTGAGTAATATCATTGATTTCCTCAACAGCTTTTTGAACCTGTTCAGAACCCTCCTTCTGCTGTTCTATGGCTTTTGTTATTTGTTCTATTAATTCAGAGTTACTACCAATTCCCATAATAATTTCATTGAAAGCATCGCCGGCTTTTTTAACGATTTCAGAGCCCTGATTTATATCCTTGATACTTTTCTTAATTAGTGTTTCAATCTCCTTTGCGTTTTCAGTACTTTTATCAGCGAGTTTAGAAATCTCATCAGCTACAACGGCAAAACCACGTCCATGTTCACCTGCTCTTGCTGCTTCTATAGCTGCATTTAACGCGAGTAAATTAGTCTGATCGGAAATGTCATTAATAACACTTAGAATATCAGAAATTCGAACTGAACTTTCATTAATCTTATCCATACTCGTTACAGCACCATCAACGAGTTCCGCACTTTCTTTTGATGTGCCTAACAAATTATTAGACTTATTATTTATTTCATCTGCATTCGTAGCTACTTGTGTGATTGATGAACCTAATTCTTCTATAGAGGCAGAAGTTTCCTCAACACTAGCCGCTTGATTTTGAGCGCCTGATGCAAGGGACTGAGCTGAAGCAGAAATCTCTTCAGAACTCGCTGCCATATTATTTGCAACGTCATTAAGTTCAGTAATTATTAAAACTAAATTCTTTTTCATATCAATTAAAGCACCTGCCAACGTTCCAATTTCATCACCGCGCTTTAAAATCGTTTCGTTAATCGTTGCCGTAAGGTCTTTTCCAGAAATCTTATTAGCAAAATTTACACCTTCGATTAACGGTTTACTTATTGAACGCGTTAAATATATACCTAAAAATAATGAAATTAAAAATCCTATAGATAAAACGACTATCATAATTACCGAAGTTGAGTTTGCAACTTGATGATTTTCAATAGATATATTACGGGCATCTTCTATTTTAATATTCATTAAATCATCTAAGGCCTTTTGTTCCATCTTAGCGTGTTTACTGCCAATTCCCGTTGCAACTGCCTTGGCCTCTGCTTTTTTGCCTTGTTCAATAAAAGATACAAACTGTTTTAAATCCTTATGATACAATGCTCTTGCTTTTTGCAACTCTGCAAATTTATCCTTTATTCTTCTGGAAACCAGAAGCTTTTCAAATTTCTTTAAATATTTTTTTAACTCAACAAGGTGTACTTTAAATATCCTATGTTCACGCTTTTTAATTTCTTCATTAGTTTCTGCAGATAATAAAGCGTACATATTTACCCGAATCCGGTGAAAACGCTCAACTACATGCGCGATATATTGCAGAGGTAAGGTCATTTTTTGATAAAGCATTTGATCTCTCTCATCAATTTTTCTCATATTCATAATGCCGTATAAGCC
>CALGPD010000147.1 GCA_937960625.1 uncultured Spirochaetia bacterium
TAACAACGGGTTTAATCTCTGCATAAATAAATTTGATTGACACATAAATCCGGTATGGTTTTATTTTTATTGATGCTTTTTGAACATGCTAAACAATACCGGAGATTTATATAATGTATGATTATAAACAATTAATTGAAAAAGACAGAAAATATTTGTGGCATCCTTTTACGCAAATGAAACAATGGAATAAACAAGCTCAAATGATTATTGTTAGAGGAGAGGGCAATAAAGTTTTTGATATACAAGGTAACGGTTATATCGATGCTTATAGTTCTTTATGGTGTAATGTGCACGGACATAACGTGCCTGAACTTAACAACGCCATAATCGAACAGGTTAAGCTTATTTCCCATTCCACCATGCTGGGCGCGGCAAATGTTCCCGCAATTCTGTTAGCGGAAAAACTCGTTGAAATTTCACCAAAAGGTTTGAGCAAGGTTTTTTATTCTGACAGCGGAGCCACTGCTGTAGAAATCGCGCTTAAAATGGCTTATCAGTACTGGAAACAAAAAACCGGTATTGTTAGAAATAAATTTATAACATTCAGTGATGCTTATCACGGTGATACAATAGGCAGTGTGAGCCTTGGCGGTATTTCGGTATTTCATGAGATTTTTAAAGGTTTATTGTTTGACACTGTAAGAGTTCCTAATACTTATGCTTATAGAATGGGAGACGGAATAACATTAGACAAAGCGGGCGAAATTGTTCTTAATGAAATAGAAAACGCTTTACGGAGAAACATCGGTAAAATAGCTGCATTGGTAATTGAACCGAAAATGTTCGGTGCTGCGGGCATGATTACTCAACCCAACGGGTTTGTGAAAAAAATAAAAGAATTAACCGGAAAATACGGCACTTTATTAATTTGCGATGAAGTCGCGACAGGGTTTGGCAGAACCGGTGAAATGTTTGCCAGTATTGATGAAGGTATCTGCCCGGATATTATGGCGGTCGCAAAAGGAATTACAGGAGGGTATTTACCCGTTGCCGCTACCCTGACTACTGATGATATTTATAGCGCTTTTCTGGGAGAACCTGAAGAGAGTAAAACGTTTTTTCACGGCCATACTTATACCGGGAATCAGTTAGGCTGTGCTGTGTCCATTGCAAATATAGACTTGATGAAGAAAAATAATACTGTTAGTCACGTTAAAGATATATCAAAGTATCTGGCGGAAAAACTTACAGAGTTGGAACAAACGTGTAAGCATATCGGGGAAATCCGTCAATGCGGTGTCATGATAGGGATTGAACTCGTTAAAGATAAAAAAACCAAACAGTGTTATGAGCCCGGAGAATTGACGGCGCATAAGGTTATTATGGAGTGCCGTAATTATGGAGTGTTAACGAGGAATTTAGGGGATGTAATTATCTTAAACCCGGTGTTGTCTATAACTAAGGAAGAAATTGATATTGTGATTGATGCTTTGGAAAAATCCATATTAAAGATTACCGGATAATATTTAAGCGGATACGGTTTATTCAATATTAAAATTTTATTAAATTAGTTGAAATTTATTTTATCTCTTTATATCTATAAAACAGGGTGTTTATATGGAGGAAAAATGAGTCAAAGAGATGTAATAAATCAGATATTTAAAGAACTTGATAATATACGGGAAAATTTATTTCAAACAATAGAGATGCTTCCTTCGAGTGTATTTGAACCGCGTTTTGACAGTAAATGGAACGCTCCGAAAATATTAGGGCATTTAGCCAAGTTTGAAACATTACTTGCTGAATTCTTTCAGAATTATATATTGCCTAACGCAAAAAAAGTTTCTCCCGCCAAAAATCCAAAACGTTTGTCTGAAAATTGGAAGGATGCAATGGCAAATGATTCTAAAAAATATGAAGCCCCGGAAATATTAAGGTCAAAAGCCGTTGTTAAAAATAGTTATAAAGAACTTTTTATTGAAAACCGTGAAAAGCTTAAACAAGCAGTTTATCAGAAAATAGACAAGGATTTTGATTCGATAGTTATACCTCATCCTAACGGCACCAAATTAAATCTGGTTCAATGGCTTGAATTATTTGGCGCTCATGAAAAAAGACATATACGGCAGTTGGAACACCTTTCTTTTTAAGAAAACGTACTTTTTAAAAATAGTTATTGATATTTAGTAAAACATGCATAAAATATAGTTTGGAATGTAAAATGGAAAACGTGCAAGTATTCGAGTGTTTCAACTATTTTAATATCCCTATCTTAGTGTGTGATGAGGAAGGTGAAATTTCATCTTTCAATGAATCGTTTACAAAACTCTTTTCTGAATTTGATTTTTCAGAAATAACAAATATTAAATATATTTTTAAGAATAATTCGTTGAAACCTTTAAAAACCATTGTAAGCTTTTTACAAGAAAAAAATAATTACAACAATACTTTCGATTTAAAAATTTTAAAAGATAAATATAAAAAAGTATCTGTGTCTGTATTTGCTATTGATGAGAAATATATTTTCCTGTTTTATTTACAAAATGAAATCGGCAGAAATAAGGAAATAATAGAACTTATTAATAAAATAACGAGTACATTTGATTTAGATGAAATACTTGAAAAAGCTATTGAAGGGCTTTTGAAAATATTTAGTTTCACCGGATATAATATTTCAATAATCGATGACGAGAGAAACGTTTTAAGGGTATTGAAATTTGATCTGCCCGGAATTAATAAAGAAAGCATGAATTTTTATAGAACAGCAACGTATAAACTCGGTAAAGACGGCGGCGTACTCGCGCAAACTGTGCTCGAAAACCGGGTAATTTATATTCAGGATAGAGAAAAGGAAAAGATTGATAGTACCCGCACACAAATTTTGATGATAAACCTAAATATCAGAAGCCAGCTTTTAATTCCAATGACAATGGATACAATACCCGTTGGCGTTATCGGTTTTTACACTCACGGTGATAAGAAATTGATTTTGGATCAGGAAGATATTGAGCAGATAAAGAATTTTATTACTCCAATAACAATAGCGATAAACAACGCTCTACTTCACAATAAGGTAATGAGGCAGACAATAGAGCTTGAAAAAATAATTGAAAAGCGTACAAGAGAGATTCAGAAAAAAAGCATTGAGCTTGAAAAGTTGAGTTTGATAACTAAAAAAATTAACGCAACTCTGGATATCGGAGAAGTTCTTGACCTTCTTGTAGAAGAGTTGCATAAACTTTTCTTTTTTGAAGGTTTTGCGGTAATGCTTCTTGATGAGAGTAAAGAGTTTCTTTTTACATTGAAACTCGTTATTCCTAATTTCAGTAAAAAAGATTTAAAAAGGATAGCCAAAAAAAAGGTTCCCTTGAATATAGAAGAGGGCGGCGGTGTTGCTTTTTCAGTGCTTCAGAAAAGGGATATGTATTTTGAAGACGTTGACCCGGAAAAACTTCCTGACGGTGTTGATAAAGACGCTGTAATTAATACCGGGGGGATAAAATCTGCCTTAATTTTACCCATGCTCATTAATGAGGAAATCATTGGCGCTATGATATTATCATCGTATAACTGCAATCTTGGTTTTTCCGATGATGATATTTCCGTTATCCGGAGATTCGTTGACCAGATTTCAAGCGCGATTCAAAACAGCTTTTTACACGATGATTTACAAAACGCGTTGTCTGATTTGGAGAGAGCCAATCGAAAACTTAAAAAACAGAAAAAACTTCTTGAAGAATTAGCTATTACAGATGCGTTAACGAAAATAAGAAACCGGCGTTATTTTGATGAGAGAATTGTTGAAGATTTTGAAAAATGTAAACGCTATAATCAGCCTCTTTTTATATTAATGATGGATATTGATAATTTTAAATCAGTGAATGATACTTACGGCCATGATTACGGAGATTATGTACTGGTGGAATTTACAAATATTTTACGAAAAAGTGTTAGAAAATCAGATTTGCTTGCCAGGTATGGAGGAGAAGAATTTATAATCGCCATGTTTGAAACCAACGCTGACGGAGCAAAAACAGTTTCAGAAAAAATCCGCAAAACGGTTGAAGAATATGATTTTAAATATAAAAATATCCGTATTAAACGTACCGTGTCCATTGGAATTTCTTGTTATCCTTCACCTCTTGAGCCTCAGGATTCGATTTATACTGTTGTAAAAGAAGCGGATGAGGCTTTGTATATCTCAAAAAATACAGGTAAAAATAAATGGATTTATTATTGGGACCTTGAAGAAGATGACCGTAGGACAGCAGATTGTAATTATGTAAAAAAAAATACAGTTAATAAAAAGAAGAAAAAGGGAAAAGGAAAATAATATCTTTATTGTTTTTATTGAATATTCAAAAAAATAAATATTCCGCTTGAAAAATATTTGTTTTTTATTTAGAATAGATATAAGAAAGAATATTTAATTTTGCTTTATTAAATAAGGAGAATAGATGCCAGATATAAAAGAGATTTTAGAAAAAAGTAAAAATATTGCCATTGTCGGTTTATCTGCTAAAGCACATAAAACTTCAAATATGGTAGGAAAATATCTTCTGGATAAAGGATATAATATTATTCCGGTTAATCCTAATTACGATGAAATATTCGGATTAAAATGTTATCCCTGTCTTACGGATATTCCAAAGGATATAAAAATCGATATAGTTGATGTGTTTATGCGTTCTGAAAAAACACCACCTGTTGCTAAAAATGCAGTTGATATTTCTGCAAAGTGTTTGTGGCTTCAGCTTGGGATTACCAATGAAGAAAGTAAAAAAATTGCGGAACAAGGCGGGATTGAATACGTTGAGGATAAATGTACTAAAATAGAATACAAGCGGTTTCTTGCTTAATTATTTAGAAGGAAGGAAACATGGAGAAAACTGAAATACTGATTATCGGCGGTTGTGCTGCAGGAATGTCTGCTGCTGCTGCCGCAAGACGGGAAAACGAAAACATTTCAATAACCGTGCTCGAAAAAGGTAAATACATTTCTTATGGTTCATGTGCCATTCCTTATTATATTGAAGGAGTAATACCGGATTGGCAGCCTTTGGTACATCATACCCCTGATGAATTTAAAATGAAAAGAAATATAAACGTATTAATTCATGCGCAGGCTGAGCATATTGATACGGAAAATAAAGTTGTAACGTATTTATATAAAGAAAAGCAAGAACAAATTAAGTATGACAAATTATTAATTGCCGTAGGAGGAACTCCGTTTGACCCGTTCAAAATTGCAGGAAAATATAAAAATCTTTTTGTATGCCGTAATGTAGAGCATGCTCAGGAAATAAGAAAAGCTTCTGATGAGATGAAAAACAAAAAAGCAATTGTTCTCGGCAGCGGATATATAGGCCTTGAGGTTGCATGCGCGTTTAAAAGTAAGGGTATGCAGGTTCAGGTTTTTGAAAGGAATGATAATATTTTATCCGGATTTATTCCTGAAATTAGTTCTCAGGCATTTGAATATTTGACTGAAAAAGGCATTGTTATCAATAAAAATGAAAGCGTAAAAGATTTCGTTGTAGAGAATGAAACTGTAAAAAAAGTCGTTACGGATAAAGGCGAATATGATGCGGATTTGATACTGCTTGCTATAGGCGCTAAACCAGCGACGGATTTTATCAAAGAAACCGGAATTGAACTTGGAAAGCTTGGAGAAGTTGTTATAAACAAATCCATGGAAACAAATATAAAGGATATTTGGTCTGCCGGAGATTGCGCTGGAACTTATAACGCGTTTACCGGTAAATACATTTATTTTCCTCTGGCTCAGGGAGCAAATAAGCAGGGTAAAATTGCCGGGATAAATATGGCGTCCGGGAAAAAACTTGAATTAAAGGGCGTTGTTAAATCTCAAGCAATGAAATTATTTGGCCTCGAAATAGCATCTGTGGGATTTAACCTTGATGAAGCGAAAGAAAACGGTTTTAATGCAAAAATGACAACAATTGAATCATTCACCAAAGCGTATAAACACCTTGGAGGCGGAAAAATAAAAATAAGCCTGATTTACGATTTTGATGACGGAACAATACTCGGAGCTCAGTTAATTGGAGCATCCACAACGGCTATAAGGGTTGATATTTTCACGGTCGCAATCTATAATAAAATGAAAGTTAATGAATTCTGGAATATGGATTTGGTTTACGTTCCACCTGTTGCACCTGTTTATGATTCATGTTTAATTGCTGCAAGGCAGGCAATTAATGAAATTGGTATGGAAAGTTAAATCTAAATTGAAATAGTAATTAAATTAATAAAAATGTATTTTATAAAATGCAAAAAAAAAGTTATTAAGGGCTAAATAGTTCTTGAATTTTTTTGTAATACAAACTATAATATAAAAAATAAGCAAAGTAAGCAAAAGTATTATTATATAAATTAGTTAGGATTAAAAGAAATATAAGGTTATGTTTAAGGAATATGCTGGACGAGCAGAGAAAATAATTATCTTCAGGTTTGTTGTTGCGTTATCGTTATTTTTCATGTTAATTTCTCAAAATATGAGTAAATTCTCATTGATAAATAATTTGGTTCTTTTAGGCGTATTAATAGTATTCAATTCATTTGTATATTACTTTTTAAAAAGAATTAAAGAAGGGGAAATAAACCGCCTTAAACTATTAACAGTAGTAAAAACTGCTTTTGATTTTTTAATAGTTACAGTTATCATTTTCTTAACAGGCGGTGTAAAATCTCATTTCATTGGTATTTACACTCTAAATTATCTTATAGCTTTTTATGCGATCCCGGATTTTAAAGTAATAGGTGTTGTTTCTTTTGCGGGTCCTGTTTTATTTTCTTTTTTCGCTGTTCTAGAAAAAACGCAGGCGTTTTCTTTAACCTATTTTTTAACAGGCATAAAGCAAGTACATTTAACTTATATATGGAACGATTTAATTAAATCAATCGTGTTTGTGATTCTTTTAAGTGCAATCACATTGGCAGTTATTAAACAATTAGCAAAAAATCTTAATGATAAATTAAACCGTCTGGAAGGTGTCAACGGAAGATTATCCGCATTGTACAATGTTTCTGCATCATTAGATAAAATGTATGAGGCTGAACACCTTGTTGAAAGCGTTATGTCGGTTATTGAAAGAAAATTGGGGTTTGAATCAATCTGTTTGTTCTTCAAAATTCCGGGCCAAAAAGAATGGGTTTATAATTGTAATGATGATGAACTTTATAATTGTTTCAAGTTTTTTGACCAGGGCTTTGACCCTCAGGAATTTCATAGCAGTGAATTTCCCGAAGATAAGAATTATATAGTTCTTTCTCCTATTAATTACAACGAATATTTCGTTGCAAACATAAATAAAAAAGTTGCTTTTATTCCAGTAATTATACGGACAAGTGTAACCGGTTTCCTCGTTGTAGCTACCAAGGACAAATATTTAGTAACAGATGAGAATATGATTCTGCTTTCTGCTATTGCCAATCAGGTAGGCGCGATTGAAGAAAATCTTAAGTTTTTTGATATAGTTCAAAAAGGTAAAAAACAATGGCAAAATACATTTGATGCTTTAAAGGATTATATACTCGTTATTGATAAAGAAGGCAGAATTATCAGAGCTAATAAAGCTTTTATTAAAGCTCTTGATACTTCATATTCTGATATAATTGGGGAAAACGCGAAAAAAATATTAAGGATTGAAAGTGAAATAATAATTCCTAATACAACGGAAAAACCTATATCCAAAGAAATCCAATTTCCTCATATTGACGGCACTTATCTTATCAGTTTATACCCGATTTATGCAGAAAACCAAAGGAATATTGACGGTGGTGTATACGTTATCAGTGATGTTACAGCATTGAAAAGAGCTGAGAGGAACGCTCTGCTTCATTTGAAAGAAAAAGAGCGGTTAAACCTTGAATTGAAAGATATGTTTCACGGTGTCATTATGTTAACCGCATCCGCAATCGATGCCAAAAGCGAATGGACGGCAGGACACAGTGAACGCCTTGCCTACTATTCCGTTAAAATTGCAGGTAAAATGGGACTTTCTCAGGAAGATATAGAAAACATAAGAATTTGCAGTTTGCTTCATGATATTGGAAAAATTGCCATACCTGACAGTATTTTAAATAAAAGCTCCCGTTTATTGGAAAACGAGTTTGAGTTAATTAAAAAACATCCTATTGTAGGGGCGCGCATTTTAAGTACGCTTTCTCACTTTGAAAAAATAATTCCCGGTGTAAAACATCATCATGAAAGATGGGACGGCCGCGGCTATCCTTACGGGCTTTCAGATAAAGACATCCCGCTTTATGCAAGGATTATCGGAGTCGTTGATGCTTTTGATGCCATGGTTTCAGAGCGTCCATACAGAAAAGGCCTGCCAATTGATATTGCAATAGAAGAAATTGTAAACAACGCGGGTTCTCAATTCGACCCTGATATTGTTTCTTATTTCGTTGTCGTTATGCATGAAGAACAAGGTGAATCTGAAGATTCAAGCTCAGAAATAGCTTAGTTTTAAA
>CALGPD010000148.1 GCA_937960625.1 uncultured Spirochaetia bacterium
TCAGAGAGGGTTGCGCATTTATCTTATGAAATCAGCAAGATTATGGCATTAGATGCAGTTGAGCAGGAATATATTCACATCGCCGGTCATTTACACGATATTGGTAAAATCGGCATACCGGACGGCATTTTATTAAAAACAGGCAAGTTAACAAAAGCAGAGTTTATGGTTATGCAGCAGCACAGTGAAATAGGAGCTAATATTTTTTTTAATATGCCTAAATATAAAATGGTTCAGGAGATTATTCTTTACCATCATGAACGTTTTGACGGACAAGGTTATCCTAAAGGTTTAAAAGGGGATGATATTCCTATTGGAGCCGCGATTATTGCCGTTGCCGATGCTTTTGACGCAATGACAACAACGCGTTCCTATAGAATCAAAGTTGATGTAAATCATGCATCTCTGGAAATTGAAAAAAATAAAAGTCTTCAATTTCACCCTGAAGTTGTTGACGCGTTTATGCGGATTTATAAACATAATAAAACCTTTCTTTATGATATAATAGATCATTCAAGAACGGATAAAAAAGAATTAAATTTGATTTCTTTTGATTCTTTGAAAAAGTAGTATTCTATGTTTTATGATTGCAATATATATCAAATTTAATTATCTAACATTTTATCGTTGATATGCAATTAATTGTGTATTAACTTTAATAATCATATTTCTTTAAAAAATATGACTTCAATCAAATAAAAATTATATTGTATAGTTCTCTTACGCCGATAATTAATACGGAAATCCACATTTAAGCAGGAGTCTTATGAAAACCGGTGTGTCTTTTTTTAGGTCTATAAAAACAAAATTAAGTTTAATCGTTGTGCTTGCATCAATAATTTCTCTGGGAGTAATCGGATATTTATCCTATAATCTTGCCCGGTACGGAATGGAAAGTGCAGGGGTTGGACAAATTAAAGACACTCTGGAAGGCGGATACTCACTTGTTAAACATTATTACGCTCAGGTTCAACTTGGCAGAATAACGAAAAAGAAAGCTTTAAGCGATATACGTTTATTTTTATCCGGAAGAGTGAAACAAATCTGGATAAAAGTCAAATCGACTGACGAATTAAAAGAATGCTTAACTCTTTTTGGATATAAAATTAATGAAGACACAAAAATCCGTATAATTCAGGATATTATTTTAAAAGACGACCATCAAGTAGGAAAATTAAACGAAAAAAAAGGCGTTTTCGTTATAAATGAATATGGATTTTTACGTGAAATACTTAAAGCGTATAATGCTCTTAGTATTGAAGATCAAAGACGGGCATTTGTCAGCAAATATAAAGCAAGGATTATTTACGATTTTTCTACAGGGGTTATCAAAATACGTTCTTCGGGTTATGTTTGGGCAATTTCCGGAACCCCGGCAGGGCATAAGCAGGGTTTTGCATGGGAAATTTTTCATCCTTCAATAAGCAACGTAAATGTATGGAAGGCTAAGAATTTTATAGGTGAAAAAGTCGGCCAGAAAATTAGCTTTTTAAACGGGAGAATTAATAAAGCAAAACCGGATGAAATTGTACGCTATGAATATTTATGGAAAAATCCAACTGATCCTTCTGCCCGGAAAAAAATTGTACTTATGAAATATTTTAAACCCTGGAACTGGGTTTTATGTTCCGGTTTATATGAAGACGAGTTTTTTGCTACTTTAAAAATCATCCGGAAAACCTTATTAGTGGGAACAATTTTAGCTTCGGTTTTTTCATTTATTATAACGTTTATTACTGTATTGAGTTTTGCGCGTCCGGTAGAAAAAGCCGCAGTAATTGCTTCGCGTATTGCGCGTAAGGATTTATCTTCAAATACTAAATATACAAAACGCAAAGATGAAATCGGCAATCTAATGAATTCCATCACCGAGATGCAGGTTAATTTGCGCAAAATTATATCTGAGATGATGAGAGCTTCAAGTCAAATGGCAGGCAGTTCGGCAGAAATATCTGAAGCAGCTGAACACCTTTCTATGGGTTCTCAAACACAAATTGAAAGCGTTGATGCAGCTTCGCTGGCAATGAATAAACTCGCTGAAATGATTATGAAAATCACTGATTATTCAAACGATGTAAATAATAAATCAAAAGAGCTTATTGGAGTTTCCGAAGAGAGTAAACGGCATATAGACACGACAATAGACAGCATGCAGAAAATTAATACCAACTCCAAAATGATTCATCAAATTTTAAGTGTAATCAGCGAGATTGCATTTCAAACAAACATGCTGGCAATGAATGCATCGGTGGAAGCCGCAAGAGCCGGTCATCACGGCAAGGGTTTTGCCGTTGTTGCTGATGAAGTTTCAAACCTTGCAAAAAAGAGTACTGAAAATTCTAAAAAGATTGAAGCCTTGATTAATACAAACTTTAGTGATGTTAAACTCGGTACTGATATTGTAATGAATGCAGGAAAAGCTTTTAATACAATAATTGATGCGGTTCAGGAAAATGATGAGTTAATTAAAAAAATCACCTATTCTGTTTCCGAGCAGAGAACGGATTCAGAGGAAGTTGGAAAAGCGGTTGAAGCTATTGACGACGTAGCGCAAAGGGTAGGCGCTGCGTCTGAGGAACTTGCAGGTTCAACCATTGAGCTTAAAAAACTGGCAGATGAAATCCAGGATTTATTCCACGAGTTTAAACTGGAAACTGAATAGAATATTCAT
>CALGPD010000149.1 GCA_937960625.1 uncultured Spirochaetia bacterium
ATGTTACACCCTGTAATTAAAACCAATAAAATCAATAAAACTGAAGCAATAATTTTCATTTTCTTTTCCTTGCTAATATTAACGTTTCTTGTTTATAATTTTAATTTTTTTAATTAAAGGCGTTTTGTTTTTACCTAAAATTTTACGGAGTATGGATGATTTTTCCCGTTGTATTTGAACTCCCGCGCTGTTACGAAACTTACCCCTGTAATTAATACCAATAAAATAAAAAAATAGCCAAAGCTACTAAAACTTTAAAAATAATACCATTTTATTGCCCTTATTTATAATTAAACACGTATTTTTTTATTCTATTATAAATCAAACAGCAAACTAACATCAACGTATATACTTAAGTAACGGTTTTTGTTCGAGGATGTTTGTTTAAAAGCTGATATTTCATATTTAACGTTAATGCCCGCGTATAAATACATTTTATGAGTTAACTGAAACATATACCCGGCGCCCATTGTAAAACCAATGTCCGGAATGGTATAATCACCGGTTATATCATCATAACGACCGAAATTATCTTTAAATTCCGCAAATAAAGGAATGCCGATATAAGGGCCTAAAAAGAAATATACGTTTTTGAGCCTGAGCATAGGCGCTATGGACATAAATAAATAATGTATCTGATGCTTTTCATAAGCTCCGTTTGATTCTTCTTTAAAATTTACGAAATTATATCCAAGTTCAAACATTACACCGAGGTTATCCGAGAAAAAATATGCCCCTCTGCACGCTGCTTGTGATGAAAAGCCGTGAACAATGCTTGAATCAGGGTCGGACGCGTAAACCCGGTATACGTTTCTGCTCATACCAAAGGATAAGTTTAAGCCCAGCATAAACTCAGGGCCTTCAGATGAATATTGTGTTGAAAATCTCGCGTTTGTTAAATTTACGTTTTTTAGGATAGTGCCTTTTATTTTCGCGCCCCGGAAATCCGCGCCTCTTAAATCCGCGCCTGTGAAATCCGCGCCGGATAGGTCGGTAAAACGTAAATCAGCGTTTTTAAGGTTCGCGTTTTTAAAATTGGAGTTTCTTAATATTGAACCGCTTAAGT
Organism: uncultured Spirochaetia bacterium; assembly: GCA_937960625.1. Lineage (GTDB taxonomy): Bacteria > Spirochaetota > CALGPD01 > CALGPD01 > CALGPD01 > CALGPD01. The sequence goes on from CALGPD010000149.1 coordinate 1,067, forward strand.
TGGTTTTAACCATTTGAGCGTTTTCAAAACTAACACCGGATAAATCACGAGCGCTTAAATCATTTCCGCTAACATTAGCGTTTTTGAAATTAAGCCTTGGCTGAGATTTTTGATTATGTTTTTCCGTTGCTATTACCGCGGTAAAAGACCGGGCAAGGAATAATAGATTAAGACATAAAATAATTAAAATTGTTATTATTGATTTATTTTTTTTCATTGAAATAGAACTCCAACACTTAGTAATATAGAAAACGGTTTGGATGACAATCCCGCGTTAGGCAGAGGATTTATAAGATGATATTTAAAATCAAAACCAAAGTGTAAAGCGAAAACACGGCCTAGATCCCAAAGATATCCTATACCAAGGCCCAAACCGTAAACAGGCCTTGTTGCTTTATCTGTGCCGTCAATAAAAGTAGACTTAGCATCGTACTTAAAAGATATAGGGACACCGATATATAGCCCGAAATATGTATTTATGTTATGAAACCTGAAAACCGGAGCGAACAAGCCGAATATGTAATGCATATCAACTGAAATTTGAGAGCCGTCATCTTTGTTTTCTTTGGTAATAAAATTCATATAACCTAAATCAACCAATATTCCTACGTTTTTGTTAAAGTATAAGAACATGCGTACAGTTAAAACCCCGCAAAAATTAACGTTAAGATTTGAATCTTCTAAAACAGCTGATGATTGGCGTGAAAGCCCAACGGCGATATTAACGCCAACGCGGAAATTAAACCCCTGTTTTTCTTTAACTTTAATACCTTTTTTATGGTCGTTTTTATATTTAAAAGTCGCGCCTGTGAAATCAGAGTTTTTAATATTTACGCCGTTTAAATCAACGCCTCTGAAATCAGCGTTTCTAAAATTGGTTTTATTAAAAGTCGCGCCTTTAAAATTAACACCGCGCAAGTCTGCGTTTTCAAAATTAGCTTTTGATAAATCCGAGCCTGACATATCCGCGTTGTTAAGCTTAGCGTTTTTGAAGTTCGCGTTATTGAATTTAGTTTTCTTTAAGTTCGCGTTTTTTAAGTTAGTGTTTTTAAAATCCGCGTCCCTTAAATCTGATTCCGACAGGTTGGAACGGGAAAGGTTAGAGTTTGTAACTTTTTTACCTCTTAAATTCATGCCGGATAAATCTCTGTTTTGCAGCCTTTTATTGTTATCGAGTTTAATTTGTTCTGAAGTTAGCTTACCCTGTCTGTTAATACGGGTAATTTTGAACATTTTTTTATCTTTTGGCGAAGATTGAAGTATCTCGGCTTTAACTTTTGTAGTTAAAGTATCAACAAGGTCAAAAACTCTATTGTCAGGATATCCCCTTACGCTTGCCTGTAAAATAGAATTATCTTCTTTAACATCAATAACTGAGAAACGCACAATCAATACGTTTTTCCGTATAAAGTACTTGCCCGCAACTTTGTATTCAAAACCATCGCCTTGCAAATCATCACTGTCTTTATCTTTATCGTTATATATAACGGTAAACCCGCGGCGTTTTAGGGAAATCCTAATACTTCTGGCAATAGCTTTTTTAAAGAAAGTATAACTTTTATTGTCGCTGCTGTATTCAAATTGAGATATGAAAACTTTTACTTTACTTAGATTTTTATTTTTTTCTTTTGTGTGTATACTAACAAATGTGTTAAATAGGAAAAGAATAATTATTACAAGATATATTTTTTTCATTTTTACTTAATTTTCCAACATTAGATTATAACTTATTGAAAAATACAATTAAACGGTAAGAATGTCAATTTTCATAAAAAAAATTATCATGTAGACGAAATAAATCTGTTTGAGTACAAATAATATAATTTTCGTTTATTGTAACAAATTTTACTTTTTTTTCTACTAAATTGTTTTTAAATGAGTATTCAATACAACCCATCTTTTTCTTATAGTTAAATTTAAAGAGTAATAAAGGCCTTTTATCTATTCTATGAGCATCGAGTTTAACTTGATTAAACCATTTGTCTATTAAACTTTCACCCGGCCAAAAACTGAAAAAATCAAATTCCTTATAGTGTTTTGCTTCGATAACGAACTTGAAATTATCCGGAGTTATAATATCCCCTGTGTTTTTTTTTATATCCGCTTCTTTGCTTTTAGAATAATGGTTATACATATTCGTTGCGCTTGCGCCTGATGCAATTGTTCTGGAAAAACCTTTGCCGAAACGTTTAATTAAATCTTTTACTACTTCATGCTCTCTTGCATTGCCTTTTTTATTGGAATTAATTTTTTTAGGCATTTATACTTCCATAATCTAACTCGTTGTATTTATTAATTACAACGGATACATTTATAAAAATAATAACTAATTTTTTTTTGAAAAAAATCTAATTTCATGATTTATAGAACCGTCTTGATTTATAATACAAATAGAACACAGGTGGAGGATTATAATGAATAAAAACCTATTGATTATAATATTATTATCAATATTTGCTTTTAATAATCTTAATACCCGGAATTACAACTTTAATACTGCTTTAGATAGAAAAGTAAAACGTTTTCTAAAAAACCATTATTGGAGAAACATGAATATACCCGTTGTTGACGGCCAAAAACTGTTTGATATAATAATCAAAAACGGATATAAAAACGCGGTAGAAATTGGAACATCTACAGGGCATTCAGCCATATGGATTGCATGGGCAATGAGTAAAACAAAAGGCAGATTAATCACTATAGAAATAAACCGATACAGATATAAAAAAGCTGTTGAAAATTTTAGAAAAGCCGGATTACTAAAATATATAGATGCCAGGCTTGCAAACGCTCATTATTTAGTACCAAGGCTTAGGGGAAGATTTGATTTTGTTTTCAGCGATGCTGATAAATCATGGTATAAAAAATACTTTATAGCTCTTGACCCTAAACTTAAACCCGGTGCCTGCTACGTTTCCCATAATGTTTCTTTGTCAGGAGATTTCTGGAACAGCCGGCCTTATATTAAATATTTATTATCGAGGAAAAATTATAAGACAACGTTTTTTACAAAAGGAAGCGGAATGTCAATAAGTTATAAAAAAAGCCGGTAGCTTTACAACGTAAAACTACCGGTAATCTGAAGCCGTTTGGCAAACTGCCAATAACGTTAAAACGTATTTATGTTATGTTATTATATGAATAAAAACGCGGATTAGTTTCAATAGGCTTATAAATAGAAATTTTTTTTCGTTGTTTTTTTTTTTATATTTGATATATTACCTTATTAATACCGGGAATAACAAATTCGGAGGAATTATGAGAAGAGTAGTAGTTACGGGTTTAGGCGTTGTTTCATGTTTAGGAAACGACCCGGACACTTATATTAATAATTTATTACAGGGAAAATCCGGAATAAAAAATATTACGGGTTTTGATGCTTCAGATTTAACAGTAAGGTTTGCGGGAGAAATAACAGATTTCGACCCTTTTGAGTATGTTGATAAAAAATTCTTACGTAGATATGATATTGTTATAGCATATTCGCTTGCCGCTTCTAAAAACGCTTTATTAGATGCTAATCTTACTAAAGAAAACCTTGATAAACTTGATAGGAATAAAATCGGTGTTATTATTGGTTCCGGTTTAGGCGGTACAAAAGCTTTTTATGACCAATCAGTAACGTGTAAAGAAAACGGCCCTAGAAGGGTGTCTCCGTTTTTTATCGCGGCTGTTATTCCTGATATGTCCAGTGGAATGGTGTCAATTGAACACGGTTTAATGGGCCCAAACTTTAGTGTTTCAAGCGCATGCGCGTCGAGTAACCACGCTATTGTTACCGCGGCAGATTACATTAGAATGGGAAAAGCCGATGTAATGGTTACCGGCGGTTCTGAGGCAGGTATAAATAAACTCGTTATGGCCGGCTTTTGTTCAAACAAGGCATTGTCAACGAGAAATGATGAGCCTGATAAAGCTTCACGTCCGTTCGATGTTGATAGAGACGGTTTTGTAGCAGGAGAAGGTTCGGGAATATTTATTTTAGAAGAACTTGAACACGCTAAAAAACGCGGCGCTAAAATATACGCGGAATACAAAGGCGGGGGAGTTTCAGCAGATGCTTTCCATGTTACTCAACCTCGTGATGACGGTGAAGGCGTAAAATACGCTATATTATCAGCTTTAGAGGATGCTAATGTTAAACCCGAGCAAGTACAACTTGTAAACGGGCATTCTACATCCACTCCTTTAGGCGATGTGGCAGAAGTAAAAGCAGTGAGAAAGGTATTCGGCAAACACGCTGACAATCTCAAAATGCAGGCAACTAAATCATTAATCGGCCACGCGTTAGGCGCGTCCGGGGCATTGGAATTAGTCGCTGTTATTAAAGAAATCGAGTTGGGTAAAGCCCATCCTTCAATAAATGTATTCAATCAGGACCCTGAATGTGATATTGATGTTATTAAAGACGGAGCAATCGACCTTGATATTGATAATGCTATATCAAACTCATTCGGGTTTGGCGGGCATAATTCCGTTTTAGTCGTTGGAAAATATAAATAATTATAAATAAAATTAAAGGGCGGAATGTGTCTGCCCTTTAATCTTTTTAAAAATATATACTTGACATAAAATCTTTTACAAATATGAATGTTTATAGTTATCAGGAAATAGTGGGTGATTGGAAATTTATATGCCGGATAAAGATTTCAAAAAATTTGTAAAAAATATTGAACATGACTTAAAACTAAAAAATGCTTTATTACAAACCATAATAAATTCAGCCGAACTAAAAAATATTATCAGTTCATCCATTAAATACGTTAAATCTTATATTCAATTTGAATATATGTCTATGTATTTTGTTGACAAAAATAAAAATACTTTGAAAAATTACTATTCATTTAACGTTATAAAAGGAAGAAAATGTAAACCAACAATTCCTGATGAAATAACTATACAGGATAAAGATAATTTTTTAGTAAAATGTTTGAAAACGGGCAAAATAGTAGTATTGGATAAAATTAATTCAGAAAAAATTTCAGATACAAGATTATTAAATTTTGTTTCGGAATATAATTTAAAAAACCTTTTCTTACTGCCGTTATCTAATAAAAAATCAGTTTACTGTTTAATATTATTTTATAATTTAGATTCCGGTTTTGAGTTTGAAGAAAACTTAATACTTAACATAATTGAATTTTACAATAATATTAATCAATCGATTTATAATGCATACAATCTAAAAAATCTTGAAAAACAAACTAACAAACTTAACATCTTATTAAAGCATGTAAATAGTTTAAGCCTTGTTTCAGCCAAAATAAATTCTTCTTTTGACACCGGAGAAATACTCGATGAAATTATTACCGCATTAGTTGAATTATTTAATTTTGAAACAATCAGTATTTTTTTGAAAGACACAAACAAGCAGGTTTTAGAGTGCACAAAATTCTTTTCCAAAAGTTTAAGTAAAAAAACCGTATCTTCTCTACAAGGGAGGGTAATTAATTTAACAAATAATAAAAGCCTGATTGTTAAAGCATTTACAGAAAACAGGTGGCTTTATGAAAAAATCATAGATACAGAAACTCAAGGCTGTTTACTTATTTCTCCTCTGATAGCGAGAAATAAAACAATCGGTGTTATAACCATGAGCAGCCCGGAAAATTTAAACCTTGAAGAACTTGAAATTAAAATGGTTCTAAATTTCGCTTATCAGGTTGCAAACGCTATTAACAATTCCTTACTTTACAAAGATTTAAATTTGCGGGAAGAAAATCTTAAAAAAGCTCTGGATGAACTTGCTAAACACGATGAAATGTCTAAACATATAAACAGTTCGCTGGATATAGATGAAATTTTTAATATAACTGTTTCAGAATTACAAAAGTTATACCGGTTTGGAAGTTTTTCTTTATTACTCGTTGACCAAACCCGGAAACAATATACAATTAAAAAGATATATTCAGAAAATACAGAAATAAACAACTTATTGGACAAAATTGGTTATAATTTTGAAATTTCCTCTAATAATGCGGATTTGGTTTCAAAATGTATTCTGGAAAATAAAACTTTTTTCATAAACGATGTGGATTTAGACAAGGAAAGCAACGTATTAAATAAATCAGCGGCTATAACGCTTAAAATGAAAAGCCTGTTAATTCTTCCTTTATCTCTGCCGGATAAAGTAATAGGGGCCATCAATATAATAAATCATAAATCCTGCCTTAATTTTGATGAAAATGATATTAAAACCATTAAAAGGTTTACAGCCCACATTGTTTATGCATTACACAATTCTAATCTGTACCGTCAGATTTCGGAAAAAAATATTCTGCTTGAAGAAAAAGATAAGATTATCAGCTTGGATTTGGAAATGGCAAAAAAAATTCAATCCCGTGTTTTAACTTCAGACATACCTGAGATTGATTCATTTAACGTTGTAATTGAATATACTCCCATGCAGAAAGTCGGCGGTGATTTATACGATATTCGTAAGCTTTCACCAAATCACGTTAGAATACTCGTTGCTGATATGACAGGACACGGTATTCAGGCCTCATTAACCACCATGCTGTTAAAAGCCGAATATGAAAAAATTAACAACAGTTTTTTAGACCCTTATGAGGTATTGCAGCTGCTTAACCATGAATATATCAGACATTATCATAATCTTAATATATTTTTCACTGCTTTTGTTATAGATATCTATCCTGACAAAAATAAAATTATTTTTTGCTCAGGCGGGCATCCTGAACAAATATATATTCCTAAATCAGGAAAATTTCAAACACTCATTACCGGAGGCAGACTGTTAGGCGCTAAAGACGATGCAGTTTATATTCAAAAAGAATTAACCTATGAGCCGGGAGATAAGTTGATTTTGTTTACGGACGGCATTTTTGAGCAATTCAATGAACAAAAAGAATTATTCGGAGAAGAACGCGTTTATTCGTATTTCGATACAATGCGCGGCAATTCTTTGGACCAAATTCATTCCGGCTTCTTGGAAAAGCTTTATAATTTCACTGGTAACAATGATATAAACGATGACATAACGTTAATTTCTATTGAATTTAAATAATACACGGGAAAGAAAGAAAAAACCGCCCACGGATAAAGAGGGATTCAAAAAGCATGGATTAAAGAAAGCGGTTGACTTGAAAGCGGGAATGTTTAAGGATATTCGTTGGCTTTTAAATCCCCCGGCTTATTCATTTTTACGTTGATT
>CALGPD010000150.1 GCA_937960625.1 uncultured Spirochaetia bacterium
GACGAAGCAGTCTCTATGATTTATTAAAAAAACGTATATTTCGAAAAAAAATAAATTTATAATTTAAATCTAATTTCACGTTGATAATTTATTTATGCACACCGTTATCTTTGGATTTTAAAAATAACTTCCTTGAATTAAAATTTATACTGATTATATTTATATTGCAGATTTCAAAATCTGCATATTTAGGAGGAATTGATGAGTAAAATTAAAAACGGGGATACTATTAAAGTTCATTATACAGGAAAATTTGATGACGGTGAAGTATTTGATTCATCTCAAGATAGAGAGCCTTTACAGTTCATAGTAGGCTCAGGGCAGGTAATTAAAGGATTTGATGACGGAGTTATCGGGCTTGAAGCCGGAGATAAAAAAACAATTAAAATAGATGCGGAAAACGCTTACGGGGCTGAAAGGCCTGATTTAATTCAAATTGTTGAAAGAAAGCATTTTCCCGAACACATTAAGATTGAAAAAGACCAATTTTTAGAATTACGTCAGCCTGACGGTTCTCAAATCGTTGTTAAAATAAAAGAGATGAATGATAACGAAGTTACGTTAGATGCTAATCATCCTCTTGCAGGAAAAGACCTTACTTTTGAAATTGAAATTGTAGAAGTTGTTTAACCTGCGTAAACAGTTAACTGCTATATGGAAAAAATTTTCAACAGTTACAATTACGACTTTAATGTAAAACTAGCTAATTTTGAAAAATTCGTTAGACGCCAGTCATTAACAAGGTTTATGGCAAGGTACGAAATCTTTAAAATGATTAGCTCAATAAAAGGTTCGGTTGTTGAATGCGGTGTTCATTACGGCGGAGGAGTTATGGCATGGGCTAAACTCTCTGCCATTCTTGAACCTTATGCCATATACAGAAAAATTATAGGCTTTGATACATTTTCCGGTTTTCCCCAAACCTCGCCCAAAGATAAAATAAAAAACGGACAGGATAATCCCAAACTCGTTAAAGGCGGTTTAAACCCGCAAATTAACGTTTATGAAGAATTAACCCGGTGTATTAAAAGTTTTGATAAAAACAGGTATCTATCAGATTACCCCAAAATTGAACTCGTTAAAGGGGATGCAGCGCAAACAATTCCCGAATATGTAAAAAACAACCCTCATATCGTTATTGCTCTGCTTTATATTGACTTTGATTTGTATGAACCAACGAAAACCGCGCTGGAACACTTCGTTCCCAGAGTGCCTAAATCCGGAGTTATTGTATTCGATGAAACGAATAACGCGCGATGGCCCGGAGAAACCGTTGCAATGATTGAACATTTTGGAAATTTCAATAAAATAAAACTACAAAAATTTCCATTTGACCCAAAAATAACGTATTGTATAATTGAATAACGGAGAAAAAAAATGCGTAATTGCCCTGTATGTAATATACAACTAGATGAAAAACAACTTGAAAGCGAAATAGTTGATATATGCTCTTCTTGCGGCGGTATATTCTTCGACAAAGGTGAACTTGAATCAATAGTTCATCTCGTTGAAATATTCCAGCAAATCAAACTATCAGAACCGGAAATAGATACCGTGTCTCAAAAAGAATATGATAGAGAATTCCTTTGCCCGGAATGCGGCGTAATAATGGAAAAGCGGGATTACAGCGGTATTTATATAGATTTCTGCCGCACATGTGAAGGTATCTGGCTGGACAACGAAGAAATTAATGCTTTAAAACTGGCGGAACAGCATGTACAAAAAAACATTGAACTTTATAAACGCTTGGGGAATGATGCATGAAATACGTTAATAAACGAATGACAATTGTGATAAACCGGATGGTAACTGAAATAACCGGCGGACATGTTATGAGTATGGAAAACCTCCGTCAGGGTGCTAACTTAGGCTTTATTGATTACATACATTCTAACTCGTTGTTCGGCCAGGAAATCTATCCCGATATATTCCATATGGCAGGCGCGTATATGTTTTACGTTATCAAAGACCATATGTTTCAGGACGGTAACAAACGCACCGGGCTTGCATGCGCAATGACTTTTCTGCAATGGAACGGCTACACAATAAAAGAATTTGATCACGACAACGTGTTTAACTTTACAGTAGGAATTGCAAGCGGAGAAAATAATCCAGATAACGTGATACCGAAAATTGCAGAATGGTTAAAATCCATTGTTGAATAATGCGTTCCTTTTTAATTTAGAAATAGAACTAAACTATCTCCGAAAACTAGGCAAACATATAGTTTTGACGCTGTTAAAAAAATATCAAATTAATCACCGGAAATTGTTTTTAATAATTCTTCCGCGGCTTCTTGAGGGCCTTGTTTTTCAAATCCCGGAATACCTAAACGCGTTCTCATTTGCCCCACAAAAATTCCGGTATCAAACGCGGAATTAAAAAATTTCTTAGCAAGTTCATCGTGCTCTTCCCGGTATTCAGGCGGGCCGAAAATATTCGCGAAGTAAGACTGAATAATTCCTTTTGTATCTGTTGTTCCTTTACTCGCTACCCTGCCCTGTTCAAAAACGGAAATCGCCTGATCCGCGGTTTCAAACTTTTCGATAATTGGTTTACCCTCTCCGGGCTCTTCATAATTATTCGCGTATAGGATATAATCAACCTTATAACCGCTGATTACATTTTCATACGTTGTAATCGGCAGCAGAATACGCGCGTTTGTTTTATTAGGACTCATTATAATCGCGCGGTCAATTTGCCCGAAAGCATATCCGGGGCTTAAATCATCAAGCCTTAAAAAAGCACCGATTTCCGTTCCATAACCCGTTATAGAACCGTCAGGGTTTAGCTCCAGAGCACCCATGTCATCCGCAATGACTATCATGTCCTGAATATGAGCAGAACCGATTGTTCCGAAAGCTGTAAGGGTTTCTGATTTACCCGCTCCTGAATCTCCAATAATAAGCAATGTAGCTTGCTTTTTATTTCTAAGTATTATTTTTACAAGCGCGCCGTGATAAGGCATTTTGCCCTGTTCCATCATGGTAACGTTAAAAAGCGTTAAAACCATTTTTTTAAGATAACCGAAATAACCGAAATCAGGAGTATTAGGTATAGCGCCAACGAGTATACCGTTTTCCTTATCAGGATAAAAAACCGCAGGGCTTTCAAATTCCTGTGTTAAATCATAATCAACACCGTACAGATAAATGCCGTCAGGTTTTTTATCAAGCT
>CALGPD010000151.1 GCA_937960625.1 uncultured Spirochaetia bacterium
TGATGAAGCTGTGGAAGAAGCCGCGGGCTCTTCCAACGAAAACATATCCGTGCTTCACCCTGATAAAGACAAAAAGAACAGCACACTTATAAAAACCATATCTTATTTAAGATACGCAATATACTTTTTTCTCGGTTTCGGCCCTGTAGGCTTATTCTATTCGTATTCTTACGGCAAAAATATTAATTCGTTATTCTATAGTATTCCAGCGGGCATTTTACTTATAATGATAGTAAAATTAACGCGTAAATTACTTATGAAAGAACTTGATTCAAAATTCAGTGATGAAGAGTTTATAATGGAAAAAGCAACAGTGATAGCTTCAATCGGTAAAAATCAAATGGGCAAAATACGTATTTCTTACGCTAATTCATATCAAGATAGATATGCGCGCAGCAGTAATAAAGATGAGGCAATTTCCAAAGGTGAAACTGTACGCGTTGTTGATATAACTCAGGAATGTTTAATAGTAGAAAAAGAATAAGGAGAGTGTTATGGAATGGTTAGTGAGTCTTTTTAAAAGTTCTAACTTAGGATTATATTGGGGAATTGGAGGGATAATATTTTTCTTCTTCCTTCTTTTATTCCTAAAATCTATGATTAAGGTAGGTTATCCGAATTTTCTTCTCGTTGTAACGGGTAAGAAAAAAAGAAGAGAAAATAAAAAATTCGGATTCAGTGTGGAGAGAGGGCGTACAATAAGAATACCTTATTTACAGACAATGTCTTCAATGGATCTCGGCATTTACCCCATTAACGTAAGAGTTGAAGGCGTTAATTCGGCAAACGGTATTACTCTTGGCGCGGACGCGACAGCGTGTGTGTGTATTGATGATGATGATGAAAATATGTTTTATACCGCTGTTGAAAGGTTAATGGGAAAAGCCAGAGTTGAAATTAAAGAACAGCTACAGCAGACTTTGGTTGGTAACTTCCGCGGCGCATTGAATAAGGCAACTCCATTGCAGGCAATCGGAATGGAAGAAAGTTATGACAGTGAAATTGATGAGCTCCCGGAAGGAATTTTACAAGGCGAGAGGGCACAATTCAGGCAGGAATTATTGGATGATATAAACAGTGATTTATCAAGTTTCGGAGCGAAAGTAGTTTCCGTATCTTTTCAAAAAATATGGGATACTTCAAACTATATTGCCAACCTAGCTCAAAAAAATATCGCGGAAAAAAGACAGCAGGTAGAAATAGAAGAAGCCAGGTTAATCGCGCTTGCTGAACAATCTGAATCAGACGCGGAAAAACGCGTTAGCATTGCCAGGAGTTTAGCTGAAGAAAAAATAATCGCGGCAAGGGAAAAACTTGAAACTTATAGAAAAGAAAGTATTGCCGCAATTGAAAAAGCAAAACTTGAGGCTGATCAATCAATTCAGGAAGAATACAACAAAGGGCAGACACTTTTAGAAGAACAAAATGTTGAACTTCAAAAACTGCTGAACCGGTCTAAAATACTTAAAGCTGAAGCATTAAACTCATCTGCTGAAATCATTGCTCTTGGAGAAAAATCCGTTGTAAGTATCTTAGAAGAAGTTAAAAATAAAATACTAGAGCAAAAAGTTGAATTATTATCCAGCGGCGGAAATGCGGGAAAATCCGTATTGTTTATTCAACAGCAAATAAGCGAACTTTTTGAATCATTTAAAGAATACAGCCAAAACATGGATGTTGATACTTTCGTTGTTATGAATGAGAAGGGCGGATTTAATGAAGTAGTAAACCGCGGGCCGGCGGCATTTGTTAATTTCTTAAAAGAGTTTGAAAAAGCAACGGGGATTACAATCAGTGATTTTATCTCAGGCAATAAGTAAAAATAGAAAGGAGAAATTATGTTTGCATTTATATTATCGTTTTTCGGTTTAATTATATTATCGATATTTATTCAACTTATTAAAAACATGAAAATTGTAGGCGGAAACGAATTAGGCATTGTTTCCGGCAGCAAAGGCAAAAAAGGGTTCAGGTATATTTCCGGAGGAAGAGTATTTATAATACCTTTACTAAATAAATTCGCAAAACTTGATTTAACACCGTATACAATTGAAGTCGTTGTTGATTCCGCGATTGCATCAGGTATTATTCCCTTAAACGTAAAAGCAACGGTCAGTTTCGGAATTGCCTCTAATGACGCGGGAAGGATAAGAGCGGCAACGAGGATTCTTAACATCGCCAATAATAAAGAAAACCTTAAAAACGTTGCCAGCGATATAATTGAAGGCCATTTACGCGATGCTATTGCTTCCATGACACCGGAGCAGGTAATGAAGGACAAAGACATTCTTGTAACTAAGATGATTAATGTTTGTAAGAATGACCTTGAAAACATCGGCCTTGAAATAACTACCATGAATATTGCAGATGTAGATGACCATCGTCTTCCCGGAGTTGAAGAGCCGGATTTATACATTGCTTTATTAAAACGTGTTCAAACTGTAAATGCTCAAACAAAAGCCAGAGAAGCACAAGCACTGGCTAAAGCTGCTGCTGTTGAAGAGCAGGAAAAAAGAAGAGCAGAGACCCGCGTAAGAGAGCTTGAAAATGAATATCAGCAGCTCGTTGCAAGTACTAAAGTTAAAGTACAGGAAGAAAATCAAAGAAGAATAATCGGTGTAAAAAAGGCAATACACGATGCAGAAGCTAATGTTGCAGGTTTAAAAGCAGAAATAAGGGCGGCAAATGAACACAATAACATGCTTGAGAAAAAATTTGAAGCTGAGATTGTAACTCCGTCAATTGCAAATAAGGACGAAATGATTCTTGAAGCAAAAGCAAAATCATCTAGGATATATTCAACAGCTCAAGCAGAAATTGATGAACTTAAAAAAACAATAGAAATTATTAATAAAAGCGGTGAAACAGGAAAAGATACTTTTATAATAGAAAATTTCAAGAAACTAATTAAACCGTTTGCCGAAACGTTAAAAATGTTCCCGGTTAAAAACGTTTCTATTATTTCCGGAGCCGAAGGAAAACATGAGCCTATCTCGGCTATTCACCCTAACGCGATAGAAGAAAATAAAAACATTTTAATTGACGGAGTACTTAAACACGCTCTTGATTTGGTTAAAGAGGAACGCGTTATTCGTCCCACTAAAACCATAAAAAAAGAAAAGCCTAAGAAAGATTAGATAAGTTTATTAAATGGGCAGGGAAAAATAGAATTTTGAGCCTTGCCCTACTTTACTTTCAACACCTATTTTACCTCCGTGTTCGCTTACAAGTTTCTGCACAATGGCAAGCCCTAACCCCGTGCTTTTTTCCCCATCTGTAGTTTGAACAGAAGTTTTTTGAAAGACTTGAAACAACAATTTAATTTCTTTTTCCGGAATACCCTGTCCATGGTCAATAATTTCCGTTAGAATATCATTATTTTTCTTATAAACTTTAACTAATATTTTAGTATCATTTTCTGAATATTTTATTGCGTTGCTGATTATATTATTTAAAACCTGTTCTATCCTTTTTTTATCCACACTTATTAATGGCAAAGATTTCTGAATATCTGTATTAATCTTTATTCCTTTTTTCAATGCAAATATGCTGTTAAACTCAATATTTGAGTTTATCAAATGTTCATAGTTTTGCTCAACTTTTTGAAGTTCCAGTTTTCCTGCTTCTATTTGTGAGATGTCTAATAAATCATTGAGTAATTCATTCATAAACACGCTGGTTTCATTAATTGTATTTAAAAATTTTCTGCTTTCTTCATTAAGATTTATATCGGAAATTGAAAGAAGAAATTCAGAATACATTTGTATAATAGTTAAAGGCGACCTAAGGTCATGAGCAGCAATTCCTAAAAATTTATTTTTCTCTTCATTTAGTTTTGCGAGCTTATCATTTTTTTCACTTAATTTTTTTCTTGTTTCAATTCTGTTTGAATGAGCGCCGATTATTTCACTGATTACAAGGAGTATACTTACTAAATGTTCATCCCACAAATCAACATTATTTTTCATTTCAAAGACAATAAAGCCGTACCAGTCACCGCCTGTCCAAACCGGTGTAAGTAATATTGATTTTGTTTCTAATCCTTGAACAACGAAACGCTCGTTAACTGTTAATTCATCTGTATTGCAGTTTACATATTGCCCTTTATATAACTTAAATTTAATTTTCTCCAGATATTTTTGTACATCAAGATCACCTGTAATGCTGTTTCTAAGTTTTGCGTTTCTATTGATGACTTTATTTGCTTTTTTAGCCAGCAGCCTATCTTCCTGAGAAACAATTTTAAAAAACGTTATAATGTCAATATTTGAAAAATTAAAAATGTTTTCCAGCACTATATCTATTGACCACTCACCTTCGCTTGATGAAAGCAATGATTGTGCGCTAAACGATATACATTCTTCAAAGGATTTGCTTTTTCTTAGTTCGTTTTGAATTTTATTTCTTTCAAGAGAATATTCAATGGAACGTTCCAGATTATATTTATCAAAATTATTTTTTTCAATATAATCCTGAGCTCCATACATAATTGCTTTATTGCTTGTTTCCAAATCATTTATACCCGTTAATACTATTATTGGTATATCTCGATTAATTTCGAGGATATTTTTTAATGTATCCAGACCGTATGAATCCTGTAATATTAAATCAAGTAAAATAACGTCAATATTATAATTATTAAGCTGATGTTTGGCTTCTACCAAATTCTCAGCTAAAAAAAACCTTAAGTCAAACCTTCTGCTTTCCTTCAAGCGTTCTTTTACTATTTTTAAAAATACTTTACTGTCTTCAACAATAAGTAAATTCAATGACATCTTATCATTGCCTTTTTTAATCTTACTTTTTATGGCTTTAAACTTATACATTTTATTCTCCGGTAAAAGTACAAACGATTTTCCGTTTTCTGGGCTTTGTATCAAAATCAATCAATACTACACTTTGCCATCTTCCTACAATAATCTCGGAGTTTTCAACAGGTATAGTAATTGAAGGTCCGATAATCGAAGCCCGTAAATGGCTTGCACCGTTATCACATCCCCATGTTTGATGATGTTTGTAATCCAAATTATAAGGAACATATTTATTTAGAAAATCTTTAAAATCTTCAACAGCTCCGGGCTCATATTCCATTGTTGTAATACCAGTCGTCGCACCAGGGGAAAAAACATTAATAATGCCGGAAACAACGTTTAAATTATTTAAACCTTTATTGATTTGTTTTGAAATAGAAATTAAATCAGTGATTCCTATAGTTTGAACGTGAAAATTAAATCTTAGCGTTTTCAAATTTCCCTCTGCAAGATTCAACGTATTACTTTCGTTTATTATATATAACAAACTAAACACAAAAAAATTTATATTCATAAAGAAAAAACGGACAAAATTTTTCATTTTTTTCAAAGCAAAATATACATATGAATACTACTAATATTTTTTTGATTTCAAAATATTCAAATAATATTTGGTTGGCGGAATATCAATCAAGAAGAATTTTTCAATCTAAGCATAAACCCCGGGTTATTATGAAAAAATTTCTCCAGACCATGCAAATCAATTTTAAAGAAAGAAGATTTTTCCCCGGCTATTAAGTCAAAGTCAGGCTTTTTATTTCCTGTAATGTAAATGGGGTTGCCGAAAAAGTACCCGCATTCTATTTCTTTAGTATTATGTTTATTTTGTTTTAAAACGCCTTTGCCAAGATGCCATAATACAGCGAATTTTATAGGTTTGCCTTTTTTAAAAATCACCTCGTTCTTTTTAGGTTCAACGTGTTCAAGCAAGGTTTCAAAACTGTTTTTCTGATTTATGGTTAAGTTTGCGATAAGAGGATTTGCCTCAAGTGCTTCCCATGAATTGTTTTTGCGCACCAAACCGAGTTTTTTTAACCTGCTGTAAATCGATGTATTTGAAATAAACATTAAAAAGTCTGAACGGCTGATGGTTAAAGTTAACAATTGAGTTTCCGCAATAATCCGCCCCGTTGTTATGCCTCCCGTAATTAAGGAAGTCTCTCCAAAATGACAGCCTGAACGTAATATTGACCTCTTTACACCGTTTATTTCAATTACAGCATGACCTGACACAATAATATAAAATTTTCTGCCCTGCTCACCCTGCTCGATTAATACATCGCCTTTTTTGAACTTTTCATATTTAATTATACTTAAAAATTCATGCGCTTTGGGGAAATTCAAATCATCAAATATATCCATACCTGAAACAAGGTTTAAAATCTGAAAAGATTCACCGTATAAAGTTTGTTCAATGTCAAGTATCATTGTGCTTGAAAGCCCGCTTTCAGGAATAGATAGTTTAGAACCCGCGGGTATTTTAGATTTATCGGTATGAACTAAATATATTTTTTCTTTAATCTCATTATCTAGATCAAGAAGTTTATCAATAGGAGTATGCATTGGCGGAACACCGGCCTCATGAATGATAATATCGTGCTCCCAATTAAAATTACATAATTGTTTATATCTTCCTTCGGTTAATACACCCTCTTCAGATAATTTTGTAAATACTTTTCTATCATTTAAATGATCAGAAGTATAAACAGTAGACTTACCGTTAAAATAGACCTCAAAACCTATGGTAGGAATTGAATGCAGGCGGTAGCTGAATTTAAACAATGCGCCGTTAATTGAAACGTTTTTTTCAACAGGCACGGGAATAAAATCGATATAGTCAACGAGTTCCATAACGCTTAATCCCGTTAAAACGGATATCTTTCTAACAAAACTTGTAAACACGGTGTACGTTGTGTAAAGCTTAACCCGGCCTTCTAAAAGTATTTTTTGCATAATACCCGCGTCGTGGTCGCCGTGACAATGAGTTAAAATAACGGAATTAATCATACCGGGATCTACGTTTTCTTCTAAAAGCCATAATGATGAATCAATTGGCGGGTCGATTAAAATTCCGCTTCCGTTAATCCAAAAAATAAATCCGCTGGTTTTTCCACCCGGGTCAAAACCGTGTGATGAACCCAGAGTTGTAATTCCGAAATGCGGAGGAATAAAAGCTTTTTCGTGT
This sequence comes from uncultured Spirochaetia bacterium, assembly GCA_937960625.1. Taxonomy (GTDB): domain Bacteria; phylum Spirochaetota; class CALGPD01; order CALGPD01; family CALGPD01; genus CALGPD01. Next base: position 6,997 of record CALGPD010000151.1, read on the forward strand.
GTTCCCGTACTTAATTTAACAGGATTTTTATAATCAAGATTCCAATCGATTTCAGATACACCGTTATCATGAATTATAATTTTATCTTTATTTTTATTAAGTTCGATTTGTATACTGTCAATTTTTATTTTTTTTCTGTCTTTTAAAATAATAAAATCAATAATATCTTCTATTAATATCTGCCTGTCAAGTTCAGGATGCTTAGCGAAGTAATCCATTTCCTTACGCAAATCAGGGTAGAAATAATTATGAATACCTTCATCATATTCATCACTGGGGTCAACATTTAAAGGGCCGAATAAAGATTCAACCATTAATTTTTCAATTTTAACCTGTTGTTCAAATGTACAAAGTATGCGGGTACGCTGTTTTTTAATAAAAAAATTATAATAACAAGGAAATTCAATATCTATTAAACTCGCCATTTTATTATATGAGAAAAGATTTTTCGGCGCAATATAGATATTAGGAACTTCACGGTTCATGCCAAGTGAATCTTTAATCGTTTCCGGAGGCACACCTAATTGAACAGGGCCCGCGGAAGTATCAATAATTATCCCGCCTTTTTGCAACTCAACAATTTTGTGATTTATCATAGTAAAACATTATATATTAATAATTATATTAAATCAATTCTTTTTAAAAAAAGAGTTCTTATTTATTGCAGAATTCTAAGCTTATTAAATCCAATTTAGCGCTTTCTAATTATCTCATTAAAAATTATCATGTTCATAAAAACAAAAATAACTCAAGGAACTAATATTACTAAATTATTTTACACGTTTTAATTAATCTGATATAATATTAAAAGCAATGTTAAGGAGTAAAAATGGATTATAAATTTACGTTTTTGGATTATCTCAATCACCCGCGGAACGTTGATACACTTAATAAATATCTGGATATATTATTAAAAGCAAATGAAGTTAATCACGATTTGATTAAAGCATTAAAAGATTATTACGAAGAGTTTAAAACAACACATTTTATGCCCATACCATTATTCGACGACTTTATTGATTACCTATTGAATTATAATAAGCTTTCAAACGAATATATGGAAAAACTCAAACTTAGAAACATCAAGTAAGGTATATTATTTAAAAAAAACTGTTTAAGCCACCGCGTTTTCCCGTTCTTGGTTTAGGCCTTGGATATCTCGTTGGTGTTCTACGGGTTTCAGGCCTTCTGCGTATTCTGGTGGTCGGCCTATTTTCATTCCGGGGAGGAGTATAATTAACCCCACCGCTAACAACTATAGGAATAATGTATTTTATCATACTGCGGTTGCTTCCTCTACGTCCAACGGGTAAACGGCCAATCCCAACGGGTTCACATACAACAAGCGGACGGCCTCTGTAATTAACCACATAGTCATAAGCGTTACGGCGGATATACAACCCCAAAAACATATGCCCGGAAACACTTATCATATTAATAACTCTATTTCTAAATCTAGGGTCATGTGCCATAATACTTGCAAATAATACACATTTTGAATCACAATCCCCCCATTTATAATTAAATATTTGAGGAGGAGTTAAAATACCACCGATGTGTTTGCCATATGAGTTTTTTCTTGGAGGTATTCCATATGGTATTACCTGACAAAACCTTAATAATAATTCAACCCTCTCCCGTAAAGTAAGCCTATAACGGTTTGCTAAATTATTAAAAACGTTATAAACCGGCCTCATTAATCCCATATAATTTCTAACCATAGCATTATGATCAGGTATAATAGTATTGCTGCCGATCCTTGTAAACATTCCCGCTCTAAGCGCTCGGTTCTGTAAATTTTTGAATGCCTGCATTTTTCTTCTTAGTTCATATCTGTTTCTTGCTCTAAATCTACGGCTTGTGAATAAACTCCAGTCAATGCCGAATTTTCTTACCATACTGTCTACTAATTGTTTATTTAACTGCCATATAAATGTCTGTCTGTTTCTTCTATGGTCAATAAACGAATAGTTATAAACATAATTACCATCTGAAAGATAAACCCGTTGTGAAGAATATCTGCTTCTTTTATAGCCCCGTGGAGTAAAATACAAAAATTTAGGCATATATGGGTTAGCTAATTTATTGACGAAATATATTCCCGTAAAAGCAAAAAATAGTATTGCAATAAAATATTTGATATAAATTTTCATAACAATGCCTTAGTTATTTTCTTTTTTTCCGCTCTTAGTTTTTTCCATTTTATCGGGTATCGGCTGAGGCAGTATTTGCTTGCTTTTATCTACATTTGAACTTTCAATTGCATCGTAGTTAATCATGCTTGAAATAAATCGTTTTACCGGAGAACGGATAAAAAGAGTTAAACCCAAAATAACAATTGACATAATAACAGCAATTGAAATATTGTTTTTTGTTATTTCATCTATTTCGTCTATTTGCGTTGTTGCTTTCATATAAATAGCAATTGCAAGGAGAATAATTATGATACTTATAACAAAAGAAACCACATAAAATAACAAAAAATATAAAAAAGAAATGCCGACGATGGAGAACGTTACTTTTGCTTGTGTGAGAACCATTGTTCTCATGGCTTCTACTGAAGGAAGAATACTCGTTTGTACTAACAGGAGAGTACATAAAACGATTGTACCTGAAAATATTGCCACAGCAACATTACCGCTATTTAGAGATTGGTCGGTATTAATTTTTCTTAGGAAAGTTTTGTCTATTATCTTGTAAACGATAAAGATAGTCAACAAACCAAAAATTAAGGAAACTATTGTTTCATAAGATGAAAAAAATAATGTACGGGTAAACATATCTATCCTCTTTTTATTTTATTCAGATACTATATTGAAAGGGAATTCAACATCTTCTTCAAATTCTTCACCAACTTCTAAAGCAACTTCATTTTCAGGATTATAATACCAATTCACCTCAACTTCTCTGCCTTTTTCAAAAGCATGCTCTAAAATATCAAAAAAGGTCATCATTGCCTTTAAGCTGCTGGTATTTAAATATGAAATATGTAAATTAACGCTTATTTTATCAGTGCTTGTTTTTAAAAAATTCTCAAGCCACTCAAATACGGGTTTATAAAACTCTTTAGTATTTTCGGGGTATGATTCTCCCTTTATCTCAAGAATACCGTTTTCACTATCAAAAGAAATTGCCGGTGTTGAAGTCGTTGCTTCTATCTTAAGTTTTTGCATAATTAACTCCACAAAAAATTTTTAAATTATAACTTTCAAGCTAAAAAAGGAATATTCATCATCGACGTCTTTGATTAAATATTGTATGGGTTCACTTGCTTTTCTTGCCATATCGATGAGCCCTACTCCTCCACCGCTGTCTTCGCGGGCTTTTGATTCATTTAATTTCTGTTTAAAATAATCTTTCTTTTCTTTTCTATCCAACTGATTTATAGTATCAATTCTGTTACGTAAATCTTCCTTGCTGCTGGCTTTTATTAAATTCCCCCCGGCAATATAAAAATTATCATTCTCTTTACCTACTACAACAATTCCTGCGCCAATTTCCTTAATATTATCGCCATCTGAAATCTTCTCGGCAGAATAATTACCAATATTCTGAACCTGCTCAATAAAAGTACCGAAAACTTTTTGACTAACTGACATTGTTAATTCTGCTTGAGCCATTTTTTGCTTAATTACGCTGCCCATTTGCTCCATGATAATATGTGACATAGAACCTACATAACAAAACATAATACTTTCATTGGAAAATTGTTCTTTTAATGCGTCAATTCGCTCGATCTCCATAAATACCCCAATAGTATAAAAATATGAAAAATTCTCTTTATAAATATAAATATTTTATTGAGCTTATACAAAATTTAAAAAACAGATTTTAGCTAAAATACAAATTATCTACCATATACTACAAACGGCGCCCAATATAAAGGGTCAGCGAACCGGCGTTCTCCCTTATAAGTACTATACCTCTTACCCTTAGAAAAATCTCTTTTAACGAAAAATAGCGCTTTGTAAACATCATTATATTTTAAATAATATTTATAAAATTCCTGCATAAACACCGATGTTGCAAGGTCGTTAACTTCCCAAAGCGTTACAATTACTTTGCGCGTGCCCGCAAAAATAAATGATCGGGAAAGGTTTATAACTCCCTCGCCGCTTTTTATTTTACCCAATCCTGTCTCACATGCGGACAAAGTAACGAGTTCACTTTTTATTTTTAAATTAACAATTTCCGGCATTGTTAAGAATCCGTCATCTATAACTCTTTTATTAAACTGTTTTTTTATAACTTCCGTAAGCTTTTTATCCGGTTGGGTTAATACGACACTAGACATTTCCGGAATATTCAGGTTTAAATAACCGTGTGTGGCAAAATGAATTATATTATATTTACTAAGTTCTCTATTACTGTTCATATATTTAACACGGTCTTCTGAAACATTTACTCCGGTAAAAATATGCCTGCTTTTTTTATTGCCATAAAATATTAAGGATAACTGTTCTACTTCTTTTAAAGTACCGGGAAGATTTGCCCAGCCTGAACGCGTTTTTAGCACTGTGCCTATCGCATGGGCTGAGTTCCCTGATATTTTAAATATTTCCGTAGCCGCCCGATTTGCCGAAGGCCTTAATGCTTTGGTGTTATATACCGCGCCTCCAAACGCCAAAAACTTATGCGTTGACTGTCTCGGGCGTTCTGATATATAATTGTACACACTCATACTAGGGATATATGAAACGTTATATTTTTCTATAACAGGCCTTCCGTTTTCCATGATTAATCCCTCAAAAGGTATAAAACCGGTTTTACCTGATGGAATAATTATAAGATGAGTATTTACGGGAATATTCTTAACAGGGTTTTTTAATAACATTAAATAAAGAGCCTTGCTGACACTTTTTAATTTTCTAACACGCACCAAAAATTTATGAGGGTTATGATATTTTGGCCTTTTTATATATTTAGCGTATAAATCAAGTAAACTGTTAATTCTTTCGTTGTCTTCAAGGCGTATCATCTTTAGCTTATTTTTATAAATTATAAACGCAAAAGCATCTTCGTCTGTTAAAAAATATTGAATGATTGCCTTGTTACCTGAGATAAGATTTGACGCTCTATTAAAATTCATAATTTCAGGTTTTAATAATTTTTTTAATTTCGGCTCATATTTTAAAAGTTTAAAGTTAAGCACTTTTATATTATCACTTAACCCGGAGTTTATTCTGAATAATTTTCTTATCAATTTTCTGTTTCTTTTTTCCCTGGGTTTTTTAAACTCACTTAAAATCCTTGCCCTAATTACGTTGTATTGCGATTTCAACTTATTAAGCCTTGTGTAAACCCTTTTTCCGTAGCTTGAAAACTTATAATTATTTAATACTTTTGCGGAATTTAAAAATTCAATCATTCCCCTGGCTTTAGCTTTTTCAGCGAAAATAAAAGCTTTTTCATAATCTTTTACCATGAACAAAGATGAAATAATTTTGGAATACAACTTTGCATAACCGTTTCTAAAGGTTTCTTTTTCACTCGCGTCAAGCATTTTGGCCCTGATTTTATTATATATATTCTCTGCTTTAATCAATACTTCTACAGCGCGTTTATATTCCTGTAGATAGAAAAAAACAAAACCGACATTGCTGTAAACTTCAGCGGTTTTGGGATGCTCCTCTCCATACAGTTTAAGATAGATACCATACGCGGTTCTTAGAGAATCCAATGATTTTTGATACATACCCTGCTCTCTATAGGAAGAAGCAAGACCAACGTAATCTTCAGCAATTAATGTATGATTACTGCGCAATTTGTTACCTCGGATGCTAATTGCTTTTTTAAAATATTGAACTGCCTGTTCAAATTTTTTGAGTTTATTTAAAAGTACACCGAGGTTATGAAAGGAAAACGCTGTCTGTAAATGATCTTTTCCGTATAGTTTAGCAGTTAATTTTAATGCTTTTTGATGAAAATATAGAGCTTTTGATAGATTTCCCGCCCATGAATATACAGCACCCACATTATTATACACTAAAGCAGTATATTTATGGTAAGGCCCGTATTTTCTTAGATATATTTCATAACTTTTATTCATAAATACTTTGCACTTTCTAAAATCCTTAAGCAGAAAATAGATATATGACAAGTAATTATAAGTTTCCGCGGTTTCAAAACTATAATAACCGAATAACTTTAACCTGATTTTTAAAGCTTGTTTGACATAGAAAATCGCTTTTGTGTATTCTCCCGCATTTGCTAAAGCAACACCGAGAAAATAAATTGAACGAGCGGTTGTTTTAGAATACACATTAAAAATTTTATATTTAATTCTTAATGCCAGCGTAAAGTATTGTATTGACTTTTTAAAAAGCCCTGCCAGCCTATAAGCATTTGCAAGGTCATGGAGTATAAAAGCAGTATTTTTATGA
>CALGPD010000152.1 GCA_937960625.1 uncultured Spirochaetia bacterium
AGTTTAATGTAATATGTGTTAATATTTTCATAGAACATCAAGGAAGGGTTTAAATGAAACACACAAAAACTGCCGTCATAATAATTACTCTATTTTTAACCTCTGCTGTTTATGCTCAGAGAAATTTAAGGCTTGCGAAAAAACTTTTCTACCGGGCGTATAAAAGCAATAATAGAAAGCTTAAAATCAGGTTAAGAAAACGTATTATTAAAATTGCTCCCGGCAGCGTTTACGCGAAATTGTCTAGAGCGTATTTCATCGGATTTAAGGGTAATATCAAAGGCGCTTTAGCAATTATAAACAATGTAATTCAAACGAATAAAACCATGTCAAGTGCATACACATTTCGCGCTTCTATATATAACGTATTAAATAAATATAATAAAGCTTTTAAAGATTTATTCGTCGCTTTAAAATTAAATCCCCGTGACCCTAAACCTTACGGCCAGTTGGGAGAATTATATTTATATATCGGAAAATACAGGAAAGCGCTATATTATATTAATAAATCAATTCGCTTGGATGGAACGGATAAACGTAATTTCTTTTTTAGGGCAAAAGTATATTCCAAATTGGGTAGGTTTAAGTTAGCTGTTAGAGATTTTAATACCGCTTTAAATAGTGACCTTGATAAGTTTATTATAATAGCAGAACGGGGTATTTGTTATTCTACAGCGGGAAAGCTATACAAAGCGCTTGCTGACTTTAAAAAAGCAGTAGTTTTAAAACCAAAGGCAGGGCATATCTATCGTGAGATGGGAGATGTTTACATGCGCATGAATCAGAGGGAAAAAGCAAGGCAGTGTTTTGATAAAGCTATTTTATTAAACCCTAGTGATTCTGCGTCTTTAGCTTACCGTGGATATTATTACCTTTCTTCAGGCAACGAAAATAAAGCGCTGAAGGATTTAAGAAAATCAATACGTCTCAACCCAAACTCATGGCTCGCGCATTATGGCTTTGGTATGTACTATCTTAGAAAGAAAAATTTAATTAAAGCGGAAGCAAGTTTAAGAAAAGCGTATAGGATTAATCAAAACGTTTTTAACATTGCTTATGAACTTGCAATGCTATATGTAAACATGAGGAAAATGTCTGCTGCTATTTACTTATTTAACAGGGCAATAAAAATTAATCCGAATAAACCCTCTGCGTATTTTAACCGCGGTGTAACATATTTTAAGGTTAGAAAGTATAAAATAGCTATGCGGGATTTTAAAACAGCATTGAAATTTTATCCAAAAAATCCGGATTATTTATATGCAATGGCAATTTGCTATTACCGGTTAAAGCAATTTCGAGATGCTGTTAAATATTTTACACATGTTTTTTCTCAAAATACGAATATGATCAAAGCAATATTTTATCGTAGTATATCATATCTTAGATTGAAGAAATATAAAAGGGCTCTAAAAGATATAAATACGGTGATAAAAGAGAGGCCTGATATAAAGGCAACGTATAAAATCAGATCGGAAATATATAACGCAACAGGCGAAAAACAAAAAGCAAAAAGAGATATTGAAAAGTATAAAAGTTTAAATTAGATTTTATATACGTTGAGATAAAGAAAATTGAGTTTAAGTTTGAAAAAATACGTTTGCCTTATATTTCTATTTATAACAGTTGTATTTAGTTGTAAAAAGCCGGCTCAATCATTGTATGGTAAATACGTTTGCGTTAACCAGAAAAGCAAATCCTATTTTGAATTTTTACCAGGTAAGCGTGTTAAATACCGCGATAACCGGGAGCTGCATACCCTGTATATCTTTACGTATAAAATTAAAAAGCGTAAAATTTATCTTTCCAGTGAATACGGTAACTTTACTTTGAATTTGGTTGATAAAAGCACCATAGAAGTAAATAAAGCCCACCATTTTTTCGCATATAAACTTGTTTATAAAAAGATTGAATAATAATGATTTTGAATAGTGTTATGGATGGAAATGAATACTTATTATTGAGTTTTCTCCATAAACACGATGTTTATATTTCCCATTTGTTCTTTTTTGGTGATTTTGTAGCCGTGCTTTTGATATAGATATAAGTTCCGTTTACTTTTTTCCCCGGTAAAAAGTTTGAACGTTGTAATATGTTTTTCTTTGAATATATTTTCCATCCCAATTAATAATTTTGCTCCCAAACCCTTGTTTTGATAATCAGGATGAACAATTAACCTGCTGATAAAACATGTTTTGTCTTTTTCATGAGCCCTTATTGAGCCTGTAATCCGGTTACCTTCAGTTGCTTTTAATATAACGAAATTATTAAACTCTTTTTTAAAATCTTCCACAGTTTGTAATAGCGGGGGAAGGTTATAGTCGTTGTATATTTTTGCCTGGCCCAAAAACGCGGCTTTTTGAACGTTTATGATTTCTTCACAATCATTTATGTCTGCTTTTAGGATTTCCATGAGATTGCCTTTTTTTATAAAAGATACTAATAAGTTTTATTATTGTAATATCTGTTCTGTTAAATAATCCAGATATTTTAAATATTTCGTTTTTATTATTTCTTTGATAAACTTAAACGTTACTTTTCCAATTCCTGATAATGCCCTGATTTCACTGTCTTTCATTTCCGTTACCGGAATATCCAATTTGGAAATACTATAAGCTGCGTAAGAGTAGGGGGATTTTTTTGCCGTAAGTTTTAATAAATAATCAACGTGATTAAGTATTACGCAAACAAGGTCGTTTATCTCAAGCACGTTGTTGAAATACTTAACCGGTATGCGTAATGGTATTTTGTATAACTTGTTTACGGATAAAAACGTTTCATGAATTGAGGCATAATATGGGTTTACTGCATTGCCGTATTTATTTCCGGCAGGGTAAATCATTTCATATTGATTCAATAATTCACCATGATTTTGTTTAATTATATCGAAAAATAAATCTTTTTGCCTGCCTTGTTTTAAAGTAAGCCCGGAAAAAACAACGTATTTTGCTCCGGCATTTTTTAAATCATTTAAAGTACGGTTGATTTCTGCCGGGGTGTCCGTTATAAAAGGCAAAACCGGCATTAAAAATGCCCCACAGGGAATTCCTGCTGATGAAAATTTTTCTATTGTTTTCAGCCTTTGTGAGGGAGTAGGGGTTCCGGGTTCAAAAATCTCCGCGAATTTTTCATTTGTACCCGAAAAGGAAAAACTTATAAGCGCGCCGGATTTATTATAAATTTCTTTTATTATTTCTATATCCCGGTAAACCAATGGGGATTTTGTTAAGATATGAACAGGGAAACTATAATCGTGAATGATGCGCAGCAATTCACGGGTTATTTCATAGTCGTGCTCTGCTTCCTGATAAGCATCTCCAACGCCTCCGCCAACCATAATAAAGCTGCGTTTTAAGGGTTTTCTTTTACGAGCGGGGTCAAGTTCTTTTTTAAGCAGTTCCGGAGCGTTTATTTTAATTGCAACGTCATTTTCAAAATCATCAGGCGCGTTGTATTTTTCGCTTCTGCCGTCACAGTATTTGCAGGCATGTGAGCACCCTCTGAATATATTAAAGCCGTATCGTGAAATAAACCATGAATCAATATTTTTGTTTTTTCTGAGCAATGATTTGGATTGTATTTCCGTTATAGTCATAACGCGTTCACCGGTTTAGAGTATATAAAATTGTTGTGTGAAAATATATGAATAAGTTTTATTTCTTTTTTGACAAACTTTTAATTAATTCTGCAGCCTTTGTTTTTTTATTTTCAATTGCTATGTCATAAGCGGTTTTGCCTTTAGCATCCTTTATCCCGGTTTTTTCCCCTTTTTGTATTAACAGTTTAATAGTGTTTATATCGCCTTTTCTCGCTGCAAACATCAAGCAGGTATAGCCAGGAAAAAAGCTTTTATCATCAGCAATTTTAATGTTAATTTTAGCTCCTTTTTTAATTAACAGATTAACGAGTTCGGTGTGCCCGTTATAGCAAGCGTACATTAACGCGGTAAAACCGGTTTTTCTTGAGTTAATTTTTGCCCCGGCTTTTAAAAGCGTTTTTACGGTGTTCATAAGGTTTTTAGTGGGGAATTGTTTAAACCAATGCCCGCTTGCGGCCTGAATAAGCGCTGTGGAGCTCTCAGCATTGTTCTGGTTCACCTTTGAGCCTTTTGATAATAAGTACCTTACTGTTTTGTTGCTCCAAGTATAAGAAGCGAGCATTAAGGGGGTATTCCCGCCAATATCCTTAGAATGAATGTCAATGCCTTTTTCAACGAGATATTTTACAGTAGCAGGCTTGTCTCCGCTTTTTGTAACATTCACACATGCTAAATGCAACGCGTTTCTCTTATTGTTTGATGTGTTAAGAATATCAGCGCCTTTATCTAAAAGTATTTTAATAAAATCAAGATTGCATCTTTCAGCAGCGTGAAGCAGAGCAGTTCTGTTATATTTATCCTTTATATTTATGTCTGCACCGGATTTAAAAAATAGATTCACTAATTCATTATAAATTGCAGAAAATGAAAGCAGCATAAACGGGGTTACACCTATTCTGTTTCCAATGTTTGGATTTGCACCGTTTTTTAGTAATACCTTAACAGTATCAAAGCTTTTAAAAAGTATTGTGCGGTGCAAAGGCGTGTCCCCATTCTCATCAGTAGTATTAATATCAGCACCCTTGTTAATTAGTGTCTGGATTTTTTTAACGTTAATTAGATTTTTCATGGAAATAAGATGCTTGTTTAGGTATGTGATATGCGGGATTTTTGTTAAAATTTCAGCTTTAGAAATCCCGCTTATTCTTAAAACATTTTCAGAAACCCAACCCTTTTTATTTCCTGGAGTTCTAATTTTAAAAAATCTAATTTTTTCCTCTCCATATTTATCTCTTGCTAAAGCCATACATGGAGTTCCTTTCTTAATGTCTTTAATTTTATTTCCACCGGGCTTATCAAACAGAAATGTTTCAGTTTTTATTTTGCCCGGGATACCGTGTTCTTTTTTACACGCTGTTGATATAAGAATTAAAAATGCTAATATAAAAATTGCAGCGGTTTTTTTCATATAACACTCCTGTGTTTAAAAGATGTTGATTTGGATATAAAAACAGATTATTTATTAAACTAATATTAGCACAATATTAATAGAGTTGTAAAGCCATATTGTTTAAAAATTCCAAATGAGTAGATAGAAAAATTAAAGCTATCCCGTTTTGCGGGATAGCTTGATTTATATTAAAGCACCTAAGTGCGTTTATTAATACTAACACGGCATTTGGCCTGTTCACTTTTTTTAGTTGTTTTTTGCTGTTTTTTTTAAAAAAGGGGGGAGGGATAGTGTTTTTACTTTTATCTATAATACTCCATCCGGTATTGGTTTACAATATAGTATATTATATTATAGTATTATACTTTATGTATAATTGTTTCACATGAAACAATATTATCTTTACAAAATAAAATCAAGCTTTTTTCATTATTGTTTTTATTTTTTGTTATTGACTATTTCCCGTTGATTATAAATAATATACATAGAATTAAAAACGTGAATTTATCATAAGGAAAGCTTTTCCGGTATAAATTAGATGTGGAGGACTTATGTTTATTGTTAGAATAGTTACGATAATTGCTTTAATATCAGGGGGAATTATAGCTGCTTCATCCGCTCTTTCCAAACGGTGGGAATGGGCAAAACAGGCTTCTGAAGGTTTGCAGAAATTTGATATTGTAATCGGCTTGATTTTAATTGCTGTAGGGCTTTTAAAAATATTCGTTCCTGAAGGCACTTCTTCATGGGTATATCCTTTAAAAAGACAGTTTTTTATCGGAGACTTATTTCCTATGTTAACAGCGCTTTTACTCGGTATAATTTTATCCGCGGGAATGTTTGCAAACATTGCTGGCAAAGAGGGCAAAGAAAAACTTTATTCATTTGCAGATACCCTAAGGGTTCCTGCCGGATTTGCCGGAATTATCTTTGGCATTCTTCATAATTTTCTATTTTACTATTCGTTGTTTTAATAAGGTATTAATAAAAAAATAAGCGTTTACTCTAATACGGGTAAACGCTTTTTAATTTGGCAGAAGTATAATTTTAAATTATTTCGTTATTGCTGCTGTTGCTGTTCCGGAACTTTAGTTCCCTCAGGAGCAGTGTTTTTACTTGCCTCTGCATCGCTTGGGTACCGTGAAATTAATCTGGATATTTCAGCTGCCTTTTTAGGATTTTTTTGAGACATTAATGAAAGTAAGTATGGTGTTAAAGTCTGTTTTCCCTGTTCAACTGCGTCTCTATCCATTTGTTTTAATACATCAATAACAATTACGTTATCGAGATTTAACATTATTTTCACAGCGTCTTGAGGCCTCATATTAGCATATTTTGACGCAAGATCTTTTATATTCTTTTTACGTGATTCTTCGGTAAGCCTTTTTTCTTTTAAAGCTTTAATTCGTTCTTCAACTTTTCTACGCTGCTGTTCAACCTGTTCAAATTTTGCAGTAGCATTTCTATCTTTTTTTTCAATTTCAAGCAGACGTTTTTGATATAATTGTTCACGCAAGTTTAGTATTGCCCAGTGCTTTGCAAGTTCTTCTCTTTCCAGTAAGTTTGGGTCTTCTATTCTTTCGCCTGGTTTGAAAGATTTTTTTGCGCCAACAAAAGGGATATATTTAAATAAACCGGTTAAATCAACTATTCTTAAAGTGTGTAATACTCCGAGTAGGAAGATAATTAGTAAAAGGTTTAAAAATAACAGTGTTCCGGTTTTTTTAAGAGGGCTTCTTGAATATGCCATTTTATTTACCTCCGTATTGCTTTAGGTATTTGTTTACAAGGTCAACATAATTTCTTTTAACTTTGAACGGTATTCCGTATTTAGAAACTCTATTCGGCCCCGCATTATATGCTGCCAAAGCCTTATCCATATCCCGGAATCTGTTAAAAAGTTCTTTTAAAAATCTTGTTCCTGCCATAACGTTTTGTTCGGCATTAAAAGGGTCTTTAATACCCAGATTTTTAAAGTTAACCGGCATTATTTGCATCAATCCCATTGCGCCGGCTTTTGATACTGCCCTTGTATTAAAATTAGATTCAACTTTGATTACTGCTTTTATAAGGCTTTGCGGTAATCCGTATTTCTCCGAAGCTTGTTTTATTATTTTATCATATTTTGCCGCAGGTGAATTTTTATCTGCTGCTGTTATATTTGTATTATTATTCACATTCATTCTGTTGTTAATTATTTGTTTGAAATTCCCTTTTTTTACAGTGTTTTTATTATTTGCTTTGGAAAACGGTTTCATAAAGCTTTGAATGTTTTTTTGGATTTGGCTAATCCTTTTCATTGCATTTTGCATATTAGTGGGTATCATTATTTTCATCCTTTTTCTTTTGATGGAACATTTGTTGAGCAATTTCATTCATTATTTTATTATCTTCTTTTTTCTTTTCTTTACGCCAGATTTCGTAATCCCGCTCTTTCATTTTTTCCATCATTTTTTTCTTTTTTGTAAATTCAAGGAGTTCGGCTCTTGCACTATTCACTTTATACTCTTCCTGAATTAATTCGCTCTTATTTCTATTTATTCCGAAACTTAGTGTTTGTCTTGAATTATCCATCCATTTCAGGCTTAAAAAATCATTATTTTCAATGCTCTTTGTGATTTGTTTTAAATATTTTTTTTTCCGGCTTTGTTTGCTTTTTAATTCGTTGTCTTTATCAACGTATTTTTTTAATACCTCTGCAAACTTTTGTTTTTCCAGCCTCTCTAAGTATTCACGGTATTCTAAGATTTTTTGAAATCTAAACTTAAATTGTTCCATCTCAGTTTAGTCCTGTTTTGTATTCATCAAATATAGGGTTCCGCACTTGTTCTTCAGCTTCGAAATCAAATCCTTGAATGGTTTTATTTGCCTGGTCTTTTTTCTTCTCGATTATATAATAACCCGGGAAATCTCTTTTAGAATCAAATCTTAGGCCGTTGCGTTCGCTTCTTTTTAGTAACTGAAACAGTTTGTCTCCGGTTTCCTGTAAAGTTGAATGTTCAAACATCCCTTGTCTAAGAAAATCATTTAACCTTTGCTGCAGCTCAATTGCCCTATCTATTTTGGGGTCAGTGCCTCTCTGATAAGCCCCCATTTTAATCATGTCTTCATTTTCTTTATAAATAGCCATGTGTTCACGGATAAAACCCGCAACCAGCCTGAAATCTTTACTCGTTATATTTACCATCAAACGGCTGATGCTACCCAAAACATCAACAGCCGGGTAATGGTTTTTTTCTGCTAATTGCCGTGATAGTTTTATGTGTCCGTCAAGTATACCCTGAACAGTATCTGTTACCGGTTCCGAAAAATCATCGCCTTCAACCAATACAGCGTATATACCGGTAATACTTCCGTTTTTAGACTTTCCAGCCCGTTCTAGCAGCCGCGGAAGCATTGAAAATACGCTTGGAGTAAAACCTCCTGTAGCAGGGGGTTCACCAACAGCAAGGCCAATTTCTCTTTGTGCTCTGGCAAGCCTGGTTACAGAATCCAGATACAAGGCAACGTTAAGGCCTTTATCACGAAAATATTCGGCTATTGTCGTTGCTACAAAAGCGCCGCGTATTCTCATAAGAGGTGTTTTTTCTCCGGTTGCAACAACCACAACACTTTTAGCAAGGCCTTCTTCACCTAAATCTCTAACTAAAAACTCTTTTACTTCGCGTCCCCTCTCTCCGATTAATGCAATAACGTTAACATCTGCTTCGGAGTGCCTTGCTATCATTCCTAGAAGTGTACTTTTACCAACTCCGGCACCGGAAAAAATACCAATTCGCTGGCCTTCTCCAACAGAAGTAAAAGCATCGATTGAACGGATGCCTGTAACAAGGGGTTTAGTTATTTGTTTTCTATCTAACGGATTTGGCGGATTTCTGAAGATGCTATACTTTTTCTGAGTGAATATATCTTCTTTTTTGTCAATTGATTTGCCAATACCGTTTATTATTCTACCTAATAGTTTTTCAGAAATATCAATATGAAGCGGACCGCCCGTGGACATTACTTCTGCCCCGGGATAGATACCATTTATATCTTCATAAGGCATGAGTACTACGCTTTGGTTATTAAAGCCAACAACTTCGGCAGGTATCAAGCGTTCTTTTCCGGGAATTGACAATCTGATATAACATAATTCGCCGATTTCAGTTTGAGGCCCTTCGGCTTCAATCATGAGCCCGACCTGCTTTTTAACAATACCCATGTATTTTATAGGGTCTATGTAATCAATTACTTCACTGTACTTTTTAAATAAAGGCATATTTACTCAACTATTAAATTTCAGGAAAGGAATAAAACGAATTTGCGGTATTATTTCCCCTCCCGGTAATATTTTTTTATAAATGAATTAATCCTCTTGTTTCACAGGAGACAATTCTTTAATTTTAGATTCAATTTCAGACAATTGCGTTGAAATCCTTGCATCGATTGAGCCGAAGTCGGTTGATATAATACATCCGCCTTTATCAACAGAGTTATCTTCAAGTATACGTACCTGCTCAATGCCTTCAATCATTTCTATAAATTCTTTTTTATGTTTCGTTGTCATCATTAAATCTTCAGTGTTTACACGTATTGTAACTTCCGCGCGGCCTTTAAGCTTTTGCAATGCGCTTACAATATTGTCATATACAACGCGTTTTTGAGTCTCTGAAATAGATTTTATTACTTTCCGCGCTATTGTAATAACGAGGTCAATAACCTGAGCCTCAGCTTCTTCAATTATTTCATTTCTTTTTCGAATTGCAGTTGAAAGAACTATTGTAAGCCTGTCAATCAGCCTGTCTACTTCAGATTTACCTTCCATGTAACCCTGTTCACGGCCTTCTTCAAATCCTTTTTTATGAGCTTCTGACCTGTGTTTATTAGCTTCTTCCTGTGCATCGTTTATTATTCGTTGAGCTTCAGCTTTTGCATCCTCAACAATGTGCTGTGCTTGTATTTCTGCGTCTTTTATTTTATTGTCATATTCTTCAGCAGCTTCTTTAACTTTATCAAATGCCCAGTTCTTAGCTTCTTCTTTTACATTTTCAACTTCTACAACGGCTTCGTCTTTTATAATTTCAAGTTCTTCTTCGAATTGCCCTCTGATTTCTTTTATTTCCGATTCTATCTCTTCAACACTGGGGCCAATAGGCATTTCAGTAGTATCATCGAGTTCTTCTGCTTCAACAGGGTTTTCGTATTTCGGTACTTCAATAAACACCGGACGTGATATTGAAGTTATATCCATTTCTCTAAAAACTTTATTAGACACTTTTTATATCCTCATAAAATTATTTGTAATCTATACAACGAGTTCGTCTTCTCCCGCTCTCGCTACTACAATCTCACCCGCTTCTTCAAGTTTTCTAATTATGTTTACAATTTTCTGCTGAGATTCTTCTACATCTTTTAAACGTATCGGGCCCATAAACTCCATGTCTTCTTTAAGGAGTGAGGCGGCACGTTTTGACATGTTTCTGAATATTTTATCCTGTACCTCGGTGTCAACCGCTTTAAGCGCTTTTGCGAGCTCCTGCTGGTCGACCTCGCGCAAGAGTTTCTGAATGCTCCTGTCATCGAGAAGTACAATATCTTCAAATACAAACATACGTTTCTTTATTTCTTCTGCCAGTTCAGGGTCATCATCTTCAAGAGATTCAATAATGGTTTTTTCAGTACCACGGTCAACCATGTTAAGTATTTCTACTATGGCGTCAATACCGCCGGCAGAAGTATAATCTTCACTTGCGAGTGTTGATAATTTTCTTTCAAGTACCCTTTCTACTTCGCGTAATACGTCTGGTGATGTTCTATCCATTGTCGCAATTCTTTTTGCAACATCTGCCTGAATTTCGTGAGGCAGGCTTGATAAAATTAATGACGCTTTATTCGGGTCTAAATATGATAAAATAAGTGCAATTGTTTGAGGGTGTTCTGCCTGAATAAAGTTCAATAAGTGTGAAGGGTCTGTTCTACGTATAAAGTCAAACGGCCTTACCTGTAAACTGGAGGTTAATCTGTTAATAATATCAACGGCTTTTTGCGTTCCCAATGCCTTTTCAAGTACATCCCTTGCATAATCAATACCGCCGCTGGAGATAAACTCCTGCGCAAGCATTAATTCCTGGAACTCCATTAATACTTTGTCTTTATCAGCAGGTTCAACTTTATCAAGACGCGCGATTTCAAAAGTTAATTGTTCAATCTCTTCTTCTCTTAAATGTTTGAAAATCTCACTAGATACCTCAGGGCCTAAAGAAACGAGAAATATTGCGGCTTTCTGCCTGCCTGTTAGGGTTTTTTTACCGCCGCCCGGCCTTGGGGCACCACCAGCGCCTTCTGTTATTATTTGCTGGTTCATTTTAACCTCCTGAAAATAAGTGCCGTTATTTTAATTATACTTTAAAATTAACACTCTTGTCAATTTATATATTGAACAATAACCTCATATAAAAGTTATTCTATACTCTATTCCTCTGCCATCCATGTTCTTAACAACTGCGCTACTTCTTCCGGCTTCTCTTTTGCAAGCTGGGTAGCGTGTTCCATTAATTCCTTTCTGGCCTTGTCTTCAGGCGACAGATCCATTTGCGAGCTTTCTTCCTCTGCTGCCCGTAATGCTGCCTCTCTCATGGCTTGCTGCTGCCTAGCAAGTTCTTCTTCTCTTAATCTTCGGCGTCTGTCAAGCTCTTTCTTGATAACACGCCAGATAAGATATATAAGAATTAATGCAATTACTGAAATAATTGATGCTATTAGAAACTGCCTTCTGGCTCTTCTAGCCCGTTCTTCAGAATCTTCATTTTCAAATTGTTTAGTACGGTCAAAACGTATTGATTGAACAGTTACGCCGTCTTTTCTCTGACGTTCTGCGCCTAAGTATGTTTGAATTACCTGTTCAACGCGTTTCATGTCATCTTGAGTTACAGGGATGAACTTTCTTTGAATTTTACCGTTTTTAAGTATTAAATCACCTGATTTATCTCTTTGTTTTTCCCATCTGCCGTCAAGAAAAACAGATGCGGTGATTTTTAATATATCATAAGGGTCATTTTTAATTTCTTTTTTCTCACGTGAAACTTCGTTGTTTTGCGTTTTCTGGTTTCTTGTATAATGTGAAAATCTGTCAATACGTTCTCTTAACGCAGGAGGAATATTTTCTTCAACTCCTGCCGGGCCTTCGGGTATAAATGCCGGTCCTCTGAAAGTTTCCTGAACAGTTTGTTTGGAAATAGCTACTGATTGTACTACTTCAGAATCATCGTAAGGAGTATCAGGGTTATCCGGTTTAATTATTGTACCGATGATTGAATGCCGTTCGATGAATTCTTCATCCCATTTTAGTTCAAGGTTAACACGGAGTTCAAATCTGTCATCAGTAAATACTCTTTCCAATTGTTTTCTTAAATCAGAAACGTATTGCCTTCTAATTTTTTCTCTTATTTTTAATTGTTTTTTAGCCAGTTCAACTCTATCCTGTCCGGAATTCGGCGCTAATAATTCTGTTAAGTCTGTACCGGAATTAGTTACTATTGTTACGTTTTCTTTTTTTAATCCGGGTATTGCTTTTAAAATCAAGTCCCGTAAACCTTTTATTTTTTTTCTGTTTGTTGCAATATCAGAATAAGGAGAAGGGGTAATTGTTACACTCGTTGTAACGGGATTTTGCTGGCTTACAAATATTCTGTCTTTTGGAAAAGTTATAATAACGCTTGCGTCGTCAATTTCATCAAGGCTTTTTAAATGCCTTATTAATTGGCCTTTCATTGCTCTTTGCAATGTGATTTTTCTCTGAAAATCAGTTGTTGTGAATTTTTCAAGGTCGAATATTTCATAGCCTTTTACTTTTTTCGGTGTATATCCGTCTATTGCTAGTTGTGTTCGAAGTTTAGTTGCTTTTTCTTTATCAGGAACGTAAATAACATCTCCTGATTCCTTGAAATCGATATTCATTGCACGCAAACGGTCTTTTATTTTTTGCCGTTCATTTTCACGCACTTTTGCGTTTATAGGGTATAAAGGATACCAGTCTCCGCTAGAAGAATAAGACATTAAAAAGATAAACGCTGCAATTACTAATATAACTACACCGCCTATAATGAGTTTTTTCTTCATGTCCAGTTTGGTAACTTTATCTTTTACCTTATTAATTGTTTCCTTAATATCCATTTAATCCCCTCCCGGAAAAAACTTTTAAACAAACGGATTTAAAAGTTGACTTTGTTTTGAATTTTTAATTTCGTTTTGCTTAAAATAATTCGAAGGAATACTCTGAATTACAGTATTTAAAAAGCTGCAAAAATCCAGTATTATGTTAACTATCTGGTTCGTAGTAAAAATTCCTTTTTCATCCTGTATATTCAAAGTCCCCTCCCATTTATCTTAATTAGCGTAAATTACTTAATTCTCTATATC
>CALGPD010000153.1 GCA_937960625.1 uncultured Spirochaetia bacterium
GATATACGCTGCGGATGTAAATAGAAAAAAACCGGGAAAAAATCACGTTCTAAACTTACATCCTGAATGGGTAACTTATGACAGATGGGGAAAAAGAATAGATACTTATACCAAAAAGCTATTAAGAAACAACCTTCTTGAGGGCACTTTTCTAGACCCGGGGATTCCTGATGTAAAAAATCATTTAATGCAAATAGTTAAAGACGTTGCGCGGAGATATAAAGTTGACGGAATTCATTTTGATTTTATACGTTACCCCTGGTCAGGGCTTAACGGCTATCACAAACGTTATTTAAAAGATTTCGGATACAATCCTGAGGCCCGAATGCGGTTCTTGGAACAATACGGTGTGGATCCTGTAAATACTTCGTATAAAAAAGCAAGCACAAAGCGGAAACTCTGGAGGCAGTTTAGAAGGGATAGAATAACGGAAATAGTTAGAACGTGTTATGAAATTGTAAAAAAATATAAACCTGAAATAGCGGTAAGCGCGGCAGTAATCGCAAATGCCCCTGTTGTCAGGCGGGTTTATTTTCAAGACTGGAAGCACTGGATAAAAAAAGGCATACTCGATGAAGTTTTTCCCATGAGTTATTCTCAGTTTATGGCAGAGTTTAAAAAGTATATTAAGGTTGCAAAACCTATAAAAGATGTCCTTCCCGTTTTTATGGGGGTTCATATAAAAGATAAAACAAAAGTAAGGCTTTCCGCAAGCCAAATACGTTTGATTTATAACACTGGTTTTCACGGCATGTGTATATTCTCTTATGACCACGGGCAAAAACAAATAAAACTTTTAAAAAAGCTTTTTAAAGACAAAAACATTCTGCAAACTAGGTAAAAATAAGCAGAAAAAATATAACAATTTATTCTAAAATTTTACCATTATCGAACACAATTTCACCGTTATAAATTGTATATTTAACTGCACCGGTTAACTTCATGCCTAGATAAGGGCTGTTAATACTTTTTGATTTTATTCCCTCTTTGGCAAATACAATCTCCTCATCAGGAGAAAATATGGTTAAATCTGCCGCAGCGCCGGCTTTTATACCTTGCTGCTCAAGCCCGATTATTTTTGCGGGATTAATACTCATAAGCTCAATTAGTCTTTTTAAATCTATATGCCCGGGGTTTACAAGATACGTTATACCAACACTTAATGCGGTTTCAAGGCCGATTATACCAAACGGAGCTTTTTCAATACTCTGGTTTTTTTCTTCTTCGGCATGGGGGGCATGATCGGTAGCAATACAGTCTATAGTATTATCAACTATACCTGAGATTATTTCATCTATATCCTCCTGAGATCTTAACGGAGGATTCATTTTAAAATTTGTATCCCCGGAAGCCGCATAGGTTTCATCCAAAGAAAAATGATGCGGTGTAACATCACACGTTACATTTACACCGTCTTTTTTAGCCTGACGGATTAGTTTAATACTGCCCGCGGTTGAATTATGCGTTAGATGTAAATAACCGGGGAATTTTTTCGCGATATTTAAATCGCGTTCAACTATTTTTTCTTCAACAAAATGAGGAATGCCCTTTACACCGAGTTTATTGGAAATTTCCCCTTCATTTACTACACCATGCTTAAAATTAGGGTCTTCACAATGGCAAATTACCGGGAAATTCAAGGTTTTAGACATTTTAAGTATATCTTTCATTAAATCATCGCTAAAAACGCTTATACCGTCCTCTGAGAACCCCACAGCGCCTGATTCAAGCATGTTTTCAATATCAACAAGGTCTTTTCCAGCAAAACCTTTGGTAATAGCGCCGACGGGTAATACTCTTATAACAGCTTCATTTTCAGCAATTTCAACTGCTTTTTTAATCAAATTTTCATCATCTATAATAGGATTTGTGTTAGCCATAGTACAAACTGTGGTAAAACCACCCGCTGCTGCCGCATGGCTGCCTGTTTTATAATTTTCTTTGTGTTCATAACCCGGTGTTCTAAAATGAACGTGTAAATCCACTAATCCCGGACAAAGCACAAGCCCTGAAGCATCTATTTCCTTATCTGCTTTAACATCACCGGGGTTAAGGCTTTCAATAACACCGTTGTTAATATAAACATCCATTTGACTGTTAATTGAGTTTATAGGGTCAATAACCCTTGCATTTTTTATTAATACGCTCATAATTATTCCTCATATTTAATATTTTAAGTTAATTATTTATAAAGTAAAGTCTAAATGAAATAAAATAAGTTATAAAAAATAAAACCCGCATAATAACGGGTTTTGAAAAAATAACAATGATGAATAAAATTCCGGTTTCTATTAAGGCTAACAAAAAATATTATATTTCGTCTAATACCTTTGTCGCAAAGCGTTTCATGTTCGATTCATTAACATAGCCTAACTCAACTAGCTTTTCGCCAAGCCGCCCGCCTTCTATTCTTTGTAAATACTTTGCTTGATTCAATTGTTGTGTAGTAATTACACCGTATTGAAGCAGTTTTTCCATAATTATACCCCCTCCTGATATATTTTGAGATACTGCCTACTATTTCGGTATTAAATAAAATAACTTTAACAAAAAAAGTAAAGTAAATATTTAATTATTTACACAAAAATGTGTTCTCATGCTTTAAAAAAACATTTTCACTTTTAATATAAAACTCTTATATTATTAGATACCGCATTAAAGAATTAAAAAAAACCTATCGCTACAGCTTAAAATTTATATTTAAGCACTTTTAAGCTTGGCAGGCAAATATGGAAATTTAATCATGTCAATAGATAAAATTATTGTTAAAGGCGCAAGGCATCATAACTTAAAAAACATTAACTTAGAATTACCGAGAAATAAACTCATTGTAGTTACCGGATTATCAGGATCGGGAAAATCTTCTCTTGCATTTGATACAATTTACGCAGAAGGGCAAAGACGATACGTTGAATCCTTATCTGCATACGCGAGGCGTTTTCTGGAACAGCTTGAAAAACCCGATGTAGACTATATTGAAGGCTTATCGCCCGCAATTTCCATAGAGCAAAAGACAACGCACAGCAATCCCCGTTCTACTGTGGGTACTGTAACGGAAATTTATGATTATTTACGTTTACTATTTGCCCGGTGTGGTGAACCGCATTGCCCCAGCTGCGGGAAACCTGTTAACGCGTTATCAGTTGACCAGATACTCGACATATTGCTTTCATACGAACAAAAAACCAAAATTCAAATTCTCGCCCCTATTGTGAGGGGGAGAAAAGGCGAATATAAAAAAGAACTAAACGATTTGCGTAAGCAGGGTTATGTCAGGGTAAGAGTTGACAGCGAAATCCGTGAACTTGAACAAGACATTGTTCTTGATAAAAATTTCAAACACGATATTGAGTGCGTTATTGACAGACTCGTTATTAAAGACGGGATACGCGAAAGGCTTGCAGATTCAGTTGAAACGGCTCTAAACTTAACCGGAGGCACAATTCTAGCTTTAATACAGGAACCGGAAACAGAACCGGTAAACGAACGGCTCTTAAGCACTAAATTCGGCTGCATAGAATGCGGAGTATCGTTCCCTGATATTGAACCCAGAATGTTTTCTTTTAACAGCCCATACGGAGGCTGTGAAGAATGTCAGGGCATTGGTGAAAAAAGTGAATTTGACCCTGAATTGATTGTACCCGATGAAAGCTTAACCATTATGCAGGGGGCATTAACGTGTATTTCCAATATGGCAGGGTCTAAATGGTACAGCAATGTTTTTAAGGGTATATCGAAAACGTTTAATATCCCTCTTGATAAACCTTTCAGTACTTTATCCGGAAAACAAAGAGAAATCATCTTTTACGGCGGTAATAAAGAAATTAAAGTTGAGTTTGAAACCCGTGACGGTAAAAGTTATTATAAATCCTCAATGCCGTGGGAAGGTATTGTTCCCATGCTGAAAAGACGTTATGAGGAAACTACATCCGATTCAATGAAAGACTGGTATGAATCTTTTCAAAGGAAAATACCTTGTCATGAATGCGGAGGCAGAAGATTAAAACCTTTTCCTTTAGCAATAACCATAAACGGCATAAATATTATTCAATCCACTGAACTGCCGATTAAAGACGCGCTTGACTTTTTTGCGAATGTAGATTTTGATGAAAAACGGGCTAAAATTTCTGAAAAAGTTTTAAAAGAAATAATAATGCGCTTGAATTTTCTAAATAACGTCGGTGTTGGATATTTATCATTAGCGAGAAAAGCCGGTACTTTATCCGGCGGGGAAATGCAAAGGATACGCCTGGCAACGCAAATCGGAAGCCAGCTCGTTGGAGTTCTTTACGTTCTGGATGAACCGACAATAGGGCTGCACCAACGGGATAACGCAAGGTTATTGGAAACCCTAACACACTTACGGGATATCGGCAACACTTTAATCGTTGTTGAACACGATGAACAGACAATTTTAAGCGCAGACTGGGTTGTTGACCTTGGCCCGGGCGCGGGAGTTCACGGCGGATACGTTGTTGCAGAAGGGACTCCTAAGCAGATAATGGAAAACCATAAATCTTTAACAGGAAAGTATTTAACAGGGGAAATGCACGTTGAGATACCTCATGAAAGGCATGAAGGCAGCGGACATTCCATCCACTTAAAAGGAGTTACAACGAATAATTTAAAAAGCATTGATGTAGAGTTTCCTCTGGGCAAATTAACAGTTATTACCGGTGTCTCAGGCTCGGGAAAATCTTCGTTAATCAATAATACGTTATACCCTGTTATCAATGAAAAAATTAACCGTAAGAAAAGTTATGTAGAAACTTATAAAGAAATTGCAGGTTATGAACACATTGATAAAATAATAAGCATTGACCAATCTCCAATAGGGCGTACACCGCGTTCAAACCCTGCAACGTATACAGGTTTATTCACTCCCATACGTGAACTATTTTCAAACCTGCCGGATTCAAATCTTAAAGGGTATAAACCCGGACGGTTTTCATTTAATGTAAGCGGAGGGCGTTGTGAAGTGTGTGCCGGACAGGGGCAGATTAAAATTGAGATGGCGTTTTTATCCGATGTTTATATTACATGCGACCAGTGTAATGGAAAGCGTTATAACAGAGAAACTTTGGAAATCAGATACAAAGGAAAAAACATTGCTGATATACTTGATATGACAATTGAAGAAGGGCTTGAGTTTTTTCAAAATATTCCCGTTGTAAAACGCAAACTGCAAACACTGGTTGATGTTGGTCTGGCTTACCTCAAACTTGGACAAAGCGCGACTACCCTATCCGGAGGAGAAGCACAACGTATAAAACTTGCAACCGAATTATCCAAAAAAAGCACGGGCAAAACTTTTTATCTTCTCGATGAACCTACTACCGGGCTTCACTTTGATGATGTAAAAAAACTCGTTGAAGTATTACTCAGGTTTGTGGAAAAAGGCAACACCGTGGTTGTAATTGAGCATAACCTCGATGTAATTAAAGTGTCAGATTGGGTAATTGATTTAGGGCCTGAAGGCGGTGCCGAAGGCGGGCAAATTATTTGTCAGGGCACTCCGGAAGACGTTGTAAGTTGTAAAAAATCTCATACGGGTAAATATTTAAAAGAAATACTATAAAACATTTGCTTTTCTGTTCAGAGTATGGTAATTAGAACTATGAAACGGGTTTATCAGACATTTTTAATCATACTTATATTTGTAGTATCATCACATTCGATAGATAAAACTTCACCCTCGATATATCATTATTACAAAGCAATGGTAAATTACCGATTTTTTTTTGATATAAAAAGAGCAAGGCGGTTATTCGCTCTTGCAATAAAACGCGATGAATCTTTTTTAGCGGCTTATATGGGCATTGCAAGAGTTTACAGAAAAATGGGCTGGTACAAATCCATAAAAAAAATCTATGACAGGGCATGGAATGACTGCCGGGAACCCTGGCAGCGTAAAATCTTAATAACGGAAAAAGCAAGGCTTTTATACGACGTATTTAACAATCGGCCAAAAGCAAGGGCATTTATGAACTGGGTTACAAAGCGGTATAAATTCCGGCAGGCAAGGATTTTAAAAAGGCGGTTTTATCTTGACAAAAATAGGATATTAAGATTTCCCGTGTTGAAACGGAGAACGAAAAAAATTGATTTGTGGCATAAAAAATACAACCGGAGAAAATTCTCGCTTTTATTCTGGCATCCGGATGTTCCTGATATCCGGCGTATTATTTACCGCTGGCGGAGAAAAGCAAGAAGGCTGGGCTTTACTACGGTTTTGTTTACTCCTGTTAGCAGGCAACGTGCTGTTACTTTTTTAAGGCAAAACAGAATTCGCATAAATACGTTTTATTCGCAAAAGGGGCAGGATTTGGCAGAAATTTTCGGTATAGACCTTATCCCACATTGTTATTATCTGGGAAGATACAAAGAAATACTTTTTTCCGGCCATCCTGACCATATTTCATGGCGTCTTGCCATAAAAATGATGCGCTTGTAGAAATTGTTTTCATTTTATATTTAATAAGCAAACAAAATATCAAATTGAAGATATGCGGTGTAAACTATCGAACACCTGCGATGAAAACCCTGTATTTCAAAATTAAACTTTACCGGCATAATTGTATTTCTACCAAGAACGAATATATAACCAATACCTGTGCCAAAGCACATTCCAAATATTGGATTACCCGCATCTTCAGTTTCCTTATGTAGATGAGTATTGAAAGCAATGCTAAGGTTTAGCAAAAAGCCATAGATGTTTAAAAAACCGTTAAATTTAAATGAAATCATATCATAACCTTCAATATCATCTGAATTTAGATGAATTCTTTTATAAGTTAAAATAAATTCTTCACCAAACCACTTTGATGAAAAGTTTAAAAAATTAACCCCCACATTAAAATAAAAACTTTTTCGTAATTCATACCCGCCAGACTCATCAGGATTTATTGGGCCGGAAAATCCAAAACCTATACTCGGGCCGAAGTAGCGTTTCTCAAAATATTTTTTCTCAGGTTTCGTTTGACCGGAGCTTTGCGTTGTACTGACATCGGGTTTTTCTATGCCCTGCTCTTTTTTATCCGATGTCTCTTTATCATTATGCTCGTTACCTGCGGTAAACGCAGATGATGAAAATAATAGAAAAATGAAAACGAATGTAATAATCTTATTCTTTGATGAAAACAAATTATGCATGGATTTATTGCTCCTGTTTTTAATCAAATATAATTTATAATGGGTTAAAATTCAATTTAGATCACAACTATATAAAAAAAATGTAAAATCAATACGTAATAAGAGGGCGGTGTGTAAATTTTTGTAAATAAATAGAAAAAAATCAATACATGTTGTCTCTAGATTTAAAGGTTGTGATATAGATCATTTTTGCGCTTTTATCTATTTCATAAAATATCAGACAAATCGGCCTATGTCGTTTTTGCGTTCTCGTTTACCTGTTTCATTTTTTCAACTAAAGTTTTATCATTTAGAATCTCATGCATTTCGACATCATCCATTATCTTTTTGGATATAATATTTTCCCAACAAGCCTTATTAATAAAATTCTATTTCTCTTCCCATCGGCTGCATAACCCCTCACCAATTTTATATTCAATTAAACCTGAAGGATATTCATTAGAAAACCATGAATAACGGAAAAAAATCCGGTCTGCATTTTTATACACCCTGTCAATTCTAACCTGTGTACCGAAAACGCAATTATCAAAATCGTCGTAGGCAGGAGTGGTATACTCCCACTCACCCACTTGATTAAAAACGAAAAAATTA